>DATLUO010000262.1 GCA_035533075.1 Pirellulales bacterium
CTACCGGCAGGCGAAGCGTGTCTGGGCTCGTTACCAGGAGGAGGGCGACAGGGGGTTGGTGCATCGGCTGCGTGGGCGGGCCTCGAACCGGCATGTGCAGCCGATCCGCAAGGAGCAGGCGTTGGAGCTTTATCGCGAGAAGTACGCGGGTTATGGCCCTACGTTGGCGGCAGAATGCCTGGAGCGGGACGAGGGCTTGTCCGTGCCGGCGAGTACGCTACGGGAGTGGCTGTCGGATCATCCTTGGCGGCGCCGTTTCGCCCCTCCTCGTATGGCCGCCGCTGTGGGGTTGGACTGCTCCGCTCCGGTCGACATTTCCATCCGTCAGAAACAGGGGACAATTCTATCCGCGTGTGACACGGAACCTCTCAAGTGCTTTACAGCCGCAACCCGGCTGGCTATGCTTTCCGAGGTACGGTGGCCTAGGACTAGGCCGATACTCTTCTCTCTTGTCAGGAGACTGCGTCATGGACGGCGATTTGCAAGCGGCAATGACGGCGGGCCTGTTTGTCGAATACCGCGACGAGCAGGGCAACACCATCGGGCAAACGGTCTTCACCGGTTGGCAAGGTCGGCCGGTGCCGAACATCGGCGATCTGGTTTGCTGCACGGTGCAATTGACGGCCACGCGCCGCCAACGAAAACTGCTCGGCCGGGTGAAGCAACGGCACTTCGAAGTGCAACATGAAGACGACGGCCGACCGTGCGTTTGGGCGCGCTTGGTGCTTGAGGTTGTCGCTTCGCCGACACCAAAACCGACTCCAAAGCCGCAACCGCGGATTCGATTTTCGTCGAATTAACGACCACCTACTCGTCACGTTCGGTCCGCGCACCCGTTGGATCCGCAGTCGATCCGACCTGCCGGTCTCATGACGACCGATTCTATCTTGTTTCTGATCGTCGTCTCCGTTTGCCGCACGGGAAAGCGGACGAAGGCACGGAATGTGCGTCCCATCGAGAATACGAGGGGCAAGATTCGACACAAAGCCAAGCGACAGGGGGTGTGAGATGTTGCGGCGACATTGGTTGACGAGCGGCCTGATGGCCGCGCTGATTTTGTTGGCGACGAGCGCGTCGTCATTCGGACACGGCGGCGGTGGTGGGGGCGGAGGTGGGGGCCACGGGGGTGGTGGTTTTGGCGGGGGGGGCCACGGGGGTGGTGGTTTTGGCGGGGGTGGCCACGGCGGCGGCTTTGGGGGCGGCGGGTTTCATGGCGGCGGATTTGGCGGCTTCGGCGGCGGCGGATATCGAGGCGGCGGCTTCGGCGGAGGAGGCTTCAGAGGGCCGGCGGGCGGTTACGCCTCGGGGTTTCGCGGAGCGCCCGGTGGCAGCTTTGCCGCGCGTAACTTTGGCGGCGCCGGATCACAATGGGCGCGCGGCGGTCAGATGGGCCGGGCCGGTCAAACGTTCGCGGGCGGTGGTGCCCGTTACGGTGCAAACTCGTTCATCGGTCGCCACGGACTCGCAAGCTATGGTGTGGGCGGTGGCAATCTGGGCATGAATCGTGGGTTTTACGGGATGAACCGTGGCCTTTACGGCGGTTATGGCGGGTACGGTGGCTACGGAGGTCTGGGTCTGTTTGGCTTTGGCCCCTACGGACTGGGCTACGGCGGATTCGGCTTCTTGCCGTTCTTCGGACTCGGCTATGGTGGCTACGGCTACGGTGGCTACGGCGGGTATGGTGGCTACGGAGGGTATGGCGGATACGGTGGCTACGGGTCGGGAGGCTATGCGAATTACGCTCCGGCTGCGGGCGACCAAGCAACCGATTACGCGGCTTTGGGCGAGCAAGACTTCAAGGCGGGCCGCTACACCAACGCCATCACTGATTGGCAACATGCGTTGGTCGACGACCCGCGGAACGGCGGGCTGATGATGCTGTTGGGCCAGGCCCTGTTCGCGGTCGGCCGTTACGACGATGCGGCGGGCGCGACGCAGCTTGGTATGCAACTGCTGTCGCAAGACCACTGGGGCACCGTGGTGACTCACTTCCGCGAGCTTTACACCAGCAGCGACTACACCACGCAGTTGCGTGCTTTGGAGTCGTCGGTGAAGGCGGAGGACTCGCCGGCCAAGCGGTTCTTGCTCGGTTTTCATTACGGCTACCTCGGATATCCGAAGCAGTCCGTTCGGGAGCTGGACAAGGCGATCGAGTTGAATCCGAAAGACAAGATGGCCACCGAGCTGCGCAAGCTGATGGCCTCGAAACTGAGCCCCGCTGAGGTATCGGAGGCGGCGGGCTGATGTAGCCCGCTTGCTCCGCAAGCGGAACGGCTGAATCGGATGGGTGGGCTACTCGGCTTTGGATCCGGCGAGTAACTCGTTCAAGACCGCGGGCACCTTGGGCGGCTGCTCCTGCCACAGCCATTCGGGGCGAAGATAAAAGCCCGGCACGACGCGCGATGCGATTTTGCCTTCAGCCGGTGCGATCGACTGGTAGGCTTTGTCGGCGTCCAGCGCGTAGGCTTCCAAGCGCTGATAGAGCGGGTCGATCACCCAGTACTCATCGACGCCCGCCGCTTCGTATTCCAGGTATTTGACTCGCCAGTCTCGGTCGACGCTGTCCTCCGAGACGACCTCGATGATCAAGTTCGGCGCCCCTTCGAAATGGTTTTTGTGCAGACGATCAGAGCGGTTGTTTGCGACAAATAAAACGTCCGGCAAACGACGACGTTTGGAGTTGATCCGCACCGATACTTCGGGGCCCAACGCCTCGCCCAGGTCGCGTTCTCGCGCGTAGTCGTTCAGCAGAGAGTGCAGGAAGTGCGAAAGCCTGTCGTGAACGACACTGACTGGAGACATGATAATCACCTTTCCGTCAACCCATTCGGCGCGCGTGTCTTCGTCGCACCAGGCCAGGAACTCTTCCTCCGTCATGGTTCTGCCCGGAGGCAATGGGGCAACTTCAAGATTGATCGAAGCGACGTTGTGCTGTATTGAAGCCATGATGGAAACCTCCGTGGCTTTATTGTATCTCGCAAGCCGGCAGTCGTAAAACGACCTGGCGAGCACAAATTGGTGCCCCAACCAACCCCAGCCAGCCCTTACGGAGCCTGCCGCTCGGTGATGCCGAACAAACGCCGGGCGTTTTCGAGCGTCTGTGCCGCGAAGGCGTCCGGCGTTGTGCCGCGCGCCGCGGCCAGGCAGGCCGCGGTGTGTACCAGGTGGGCCGGCTCGTTGCGGCGGCCGCGCAAAGGATGAGGTGAGAGATACGGGCTGTCGGTTTCGATTAGGATCCGATCGTCGGGCACGCTGCGGGCCACTGCCCGCAACTCGTCGGCCTTCTTGAATGTGACCATGCCGGCGAAGCTGATAGAGAGTCCCAGTTCGACGCACTCGGCCGCCGATTCGGCACTGCCGGTGAACGAGTGCATCACGCCGGCCATCGGCCCGCGGCGGCGCGCGTCGCGCAGCATCGCCAGCACGTCGGCGTCGCTGTCGCGCGTGTGGACGATGAACGGCAGCCCGCGCTCCTGTGAGAGCCGCAGATGACGGTCGAAGTAATCCTGCTGCAGCTCGAACGGCGAATAGTCCCAGTGGCGGTCGAGGCCCGTTTCGCCCAGTGCCACGACGCGCGGCCGCTCGACCAGCGACCAGACGCGCTCCCAGTCGCCCGGCGCTGCCTGGCCGCAGTAGTTCGGTTGAATGCCCACGGCGGCGAAGATGCCCGAATGCTTCGCCGCCAGCTCGACGCTCGCCAGGCTGCTGTCGGCGGTGATGCCGACCGCCAGCATCGTCTCGACGCCCGCCTGCCGTGCGCGGTCAATCACTTCCGCCCGATCGGCGTCGAACTCCGGCTGGTCGAGGTGAGCGTGCGTGTCGAACAGGTGCATCGTCATAACTATCTGCGGTCGATGCGCGACTTTGCCGAACGCGGACGGAGCACGGCGTAGATCACGCAAAACAAGAGCGCCAGCGGCAACAGCTTGGGTCGCAACGCAGCCATCAGCAACACGGCCAAAAAGACGAACAGCCAGAACTTGTGCCGCACGCGCAACAGATCGGGCAAGGCCAGCCAAAGCAGCCCCATGACGAGGCCCACTCGCCAAAAGGCGCCCTCGATCGCCACGCTGCCGTATCCGAACAACCAACACGCCGCCGCGCCGGCCAGAAGCGCCAGGGCAATCAGGCCGACGGTAGGACGGTGCATGCAGAACAGGGAACAGGGGACAGGTTACAGGGAACAGCAGCAGGTGGTCAGATCTTGTCGAGCGAGTCGATCCATCGCAGCACTTCCGATACTTCGTCGTCGCCGAGCAGGGGCGCTTTTTCCGGCTGCTCTCTCACGGTCACGGCGAACTTCCGATCGCGCAGCGTCTTGATAGCCGCTGCCGTCATTTTTTCGAAACGGCTGGCTTTGGTCTCGGTGAGAAAAAAGTCGAGCCGCGCGACGGGATCGTTGTCGGCCGCCGAGGGAAGGAAGGGCGACCGCAGCGCGACGACGCCCCGCACCGTGTCGCGGTGATTGAAGGCGTAGTAATAGGCCACCATGCCGCCCACCTCTTCGCCCCACACGATCACCCGCAACGGATCGATCTGGTAGCCGGCCTTGAGCTGCTCGACGGCCTTGCGAATGAACTCAAAATCGTCGGACTGCCACTTGCCCGATTCCGCCGCCTTCGGCGCCAACAAAATCAATCGCCCGCGGTCGCAACGGTCCTTCCAGGTCAAGAGCAGGTCGTCGTCGATCTGAGGTTCGCCGGGCGGATGGAGCCAAACGACCAGCGCGTGCGGCCGCCGTGGATCGTAGCTTTCGGGCACATAGCTCAGGGCCTCATTCTTCAACTCCGCAATCTTCAGCGTCGAGCGGCCGGTCGCCGGACGCTGGCCCTCAAACGCGGGAAGTTGGGCTGCGTCCGGCAACTCGGCCGGCACGGCGTCCGGCTCCGCCTGCCAGACAAGATCGAATTTCAGCGTTTGATCGCCGCGATGAATCTCGATAGGCGTCGATTGTCCGATTTCCGCCGCCGCCGCGATCTCGACCAGATCGTCGCGGCGCTTTACCGGCTTGTCCGCGAGCGACGTAATCACGTCGCCCGGCTCCAGCGCGGCTTTCTTGGCCGGGCTATCGGCGTAGACATAACGGACGACGACGCCGTTTTGTTCGGCGTCCTTTCCGCTGCGTTCGGGCAACACGCCCAGGAACGCCCGCTGATAGGGATCGAGATGATCGACCAGCTCGATCTCGCGCACGAGCTTTTCTTCGCCGCGGACGACGGTGATGGAAAGCTTGTCGCCGGCATAATGGCGGTGAACCTCGTCGAGCAACTGCGAGGAGCGCGCGACGGCTCGGTCGTCGATGGCGACGATTTTGTCGCCCGCTTTCAGGCCGGCCTTGTAGGCGGGCGAGTTCGGCCGGGCCGCGGCGATGACCGGCGCGTCGGCATACACGTCGCCGCTTTGCAGGCTGACGCCCACCAGGCCCGGCTTCAGGTCGCCCTCTTTCCAGCGCGGCAGCACGCGATGGATGTGTTCCAGCGGCACGGCAAAGCCGATGCCCGAATCGTACCATTCGACGCCGCCCACCTCGCCGGATTTTTGCGGCGAGAGCGGCGACAGGACGCCCATCACGCGGCCGCGAATATCGACCAGCGGCCCGCCGTAGTTGGTGGGCGAGACCTTGGCGTCGGTCTGGACGGCCCGGCCCGAAAGGCGGTCGACGGCGCTCACGATGCCGACCGAAATGTTGAGCTTGGAAACATCGAACGCCCGGCCGAGGGCGATGGCCCACCAGCCGACTTGAATCTCTTTTTCGGGTGCTGTATCAGGAAGCGGGAGCGGCTGCTCGCGTTCGACCTTGAGCAGCACGAGCATGCGGCTATGGTCGGTGGCGACCAGTTGTGCCGGCAGGCGGGCGCCGTCGGCCAGCGTAACAATGATCGAACTTGGCTTCTGCACGAAGTTGAACGCGCTCGACACGATGTAGCCATCCGCCGACACGATCAGCCCCGTGGCTGGCCCGGTTCCCAATAGCACTTGGCCGACGCGTTCCAGTCCGCCGACGGTTTCGATGCCGACCACGACGGGCGCAACCTTTTCGACGGCGGCCTGAATGGCACGCTGCTCGCGTATCGACAGATCGTCGTCGGCACACAACAGGCCGGACCCGATCAGCAGCATCGCGGCGACGGGGACTGGCAAAGCGTTTTTCATGCGAGTCATGGACGAGTTCAAACGGCCTCCGAATGGTTTGCTCATGCTATTCTAGCAGATTTCCCAGCAGCGGGGCCATGTCGCGGTCGAAGTCGTGTTTCGCCAAGAGAAGCACGGCGATCAGTGGCAGGGCCACCAATAGCAGTCGAATCGCCACAGCCTGCCACGGTTTGCGACCGCGAAGCGGCGGCAACTCCGTGACCCAACACAACAAGGGAGCGAGAAACACGACGATCGCTGGCGTGGCCGAAAGCCGGCCAAAGAAGTGCCCGATGAGCAGCACTCCTGCCAAGGCAATGAGGCCCATGCCGATCAATCCGTGAGCAGCGAAAAGTCGGCTGATGGCGGCCGAAGCGACCGCTGCCCCAGTCACTGCCGCGGCCAGCGGCAAAGCCGCTTCGCCACCGCGGATGTACCCGGCCAGCATCACGGCCAGCCCGCCACAGACGATCGCCTGCGACAAAGCCAGCGGAAGTGAAACGCCCGTGTGGCGCTGGTCGAATAAGAACAACATCGTCCACACGCACGTCAAACCACCGCCGGCAAGCACGAGCCAGATGGCTGCCGGCCATGTCGTTCGCCAAGCATCCGCCGCGCCGCCGAGATAGACGGAACCGTGTAAGAGTACTCTGGCGGTCGCCAGGGCCAGGCCGATCCGCAATAAGCCGGCCAGCCCCGTCGGCAGCCGTGGAAGCACGGCCAGCAATTCCACGACGGTCGCCGCCGGCAAGACGATTGTCAGCAGCCGGTCCAAGGCGTTGGCCGGCGGCCATTGGGGACGAAGATCGAGGACGGCCCACCCGATTGCGGTTCCCAGGCCGACGGCCACGACGCAAGCGGCGTTCATCCAGGCCGGGTTCGCCCACCGCAGCCAGCCGAGCGCCACGACCAAGACCGCACTGGCGCCGGCGGCGGCCAGCGTGGCCAGCAGGCACTCGACCGGGTCGGGCATCGGCTATTTCCGCATTCCTTCGCAGTCGATGTAGATCCGCACCTCGTCGCCGATCAGGCCGATGTTTTTCTTGTCGAAGCCGAAGTCGCTCCGCTTGAGCGACAGTTCCGTGGAGAAGCCGACGCGCTTCGTGCCCATGAAATCGGCCTCTTTGCCGCCCAGCAGCTTGATGGTGACGGGGTTCGTCTTGCCGTGCATGGTGAAGTCGCCCGCCACTTCGTAGCCGCCCTTGATCGGCCTCACGCTGGTGCTCTTGAAGTCGATCGTGGGAAACTGCTTGGTGTCGAAGTAGTCGGGCTGCCGCAGGTGCTCGTCGCGGGCCTTGTTGGCGGTATCCACGCTATCGGCCTTGATCGACAGCTCGAACGACGACTTGGCCGGGTCCAGCTTGTCGATCACGAACTTTCCTTCGGCCTCGTTGAAGCGGCCGTGGATCCAGCTAATGTCGAGGTGTTGGGTTTTGAAGCTGATCGACGAATGGACCATGTCGAAGGCGTACTCATCGGCCGCGGCGGCCGGCTTGACGCCCGTCGAAAGACACAATCCGGCCACGATGCCGATCGTCCAGGTTGAGAAGAATTGACGCACGAGGTCGCTCCTTGGCAAGACGGTTTCAGGGGTTTCAGGGATGAAGCTCAGTGAAGCACGCGAACTGGCATGGTAAGCTCGCGCGGGGCGGGAGTAAAGCGGGTAACCCGGATCCGCTGCAGATGTCCGGTCGGGTTAGCGAATATCCGTAGGGTGGGACCAGCGAGCTTGCGAGCGCCGGCCCACCATCGGCGCTCATGGTGGGCCGGCGCTCGCAAGCTCGCTGGTCCCACCCTACATTGGCTCGCAATGCGAGCAGGTTACCTTCGGCGCGACCTGTTGGCTGAGGTTCATCTGGGCGATGCGTGCGGCACGCCGCGGGCCGCAGTCCGGGCAGTC
Organism: Pirellulales bacterium; assembly: GCA_035533075.1. Taxonomy (NCBI): domain Bacteria; kingdom Pseudomonadati; phylum Planctomycetota; class Planctomycetia; order Pirellulales; species Pirellulales bacterium. The sequence continues at coordinate 8,033 of DATLUO010000262.1, forward strand.
GAAAAAACGGTCGATGTCCCACAGGTCGGCCAGCACGCGGCCGCGGCCCAGCGAAAGGCCATGCTCCAAGACCTGCTCCAGCGAGCGGATGGTGGGCGGCGAGAAGAGGCCGGCCGCGGCCAATTGTTCCATGATCCCGTTGCCGCCGCGCGTGGGAATGATCGCGCAGCAACCGACGCCGAGAGAGAAGGCGTATTCCAACGACCTGATCGCCCATTCGGCCCCCTCCTTCTCGCTCAAAAACGGAGGTCGCAAGAGAAGGAATGCCCGCACGGCAATCTTGCTGGCCAGCAAGAACTCGGCGGCGCGGGCGAAATCGTCGAGCGTCATGCCTTTGTTCAACCGCGGCAGGACTTCCGGGTGTACCGTCTCCAGTCCCAGCGCGACTTCCAGCTCGCTGCCGCAGGCGTCGCGAAACCGCGGGCACGCATCGCCGCAAAGCTTGGGATGGTTCTCCACGATGACGCGCTCGAACCGGCCGACGCGCCGGACAATGGCCGCGTGATCGTCGGGCGGAACGGCCTGCGAGTCGAAGAAATTGCCGCTGTTGTAAAGCTTGATCTGCCGTGCCGGCGGCAGCCTGGCCAAAGCATAGTCGATCTGCTCTGGAATTGCCCCGGGCGGCGTCGGCCCGTCGATCGTGTTTTTCCACAGGTCGCACATCAAGCAGCGCCAGGGGCATTCGCGGTCCGTGAGAAACACCGTGGCCACATCGACCATGTCGCCTTCCGCCGACGGTTCGCGCTCGACGAAGAAGGCGTAGGGCCGCCGGACATCGACGGCGTTTTTCGGAGGGCGTGCGGCGAGGACCGCGGGGGTCGATAAATCCATCAAATCTCGTGGGCCACGCCGCCAGGACGTGCGAAGCCGCCCGGCGGATATTTGTCTGGCTGGTAGAAATCTTACCGTTGAATGGGCTGTTTCGTCGAGCGCCGTTCCGCGGCGCCGCCTTTGTGACGTTTCCGCGGCCGGCGACGCCCTTGTGGGATTCGGCCGTCGACTCCGCGTCTGCCGTCTGCCATCTACGCTCTTGTGTTGTACTCCCGAACTGGCTTGGGCATCCCGGCGCGCCGGGATAGGCATCGCGCTCCGCCGTGATGGAATCTTCCGGCCCCGGACCGCGATCGCTCGTCTCTGATCATGCACGGCAACTGGCTTGCGCGGCTCTCGCCACTGCCCGATTCCCTCATCCCTCAACAAAGAGGGAGCCAATGTCCATGTCGGCTTCAGGCCGCAATGGGCCGGCGAGTTAAAGGCAGCGATCGAGAAGTGTCTGCAGACGGAAAAACCGTAGGGCGGGACGCCGTTACCGCGGAACGTCGTACTCTTCCAGCTTGCGGTAGAGCGTGGCACGGCCGATGCCCAACAGCCGGGCGGCTTCGGGCACGCTGCCGCCGGCGCGAGACAACGCCTCGACGATCAGCTTCCGCTCCCAATGGTCCATCCGCAGCGAATCGAGGGATCCCTGAGTCGCGTCGCGCAGTCCCAGGTCGCTGGCCTCGATGCGCTCGCCGCCCGCCAACACCACCGCGCTGTCGATCACGTTGCGCAACTGCCGCACGTTGCCCGGCCAGGGCGCGGTGAGCAGCTTGTTGCGCGCTTCGGGCGCCAGCTCCAGCCCCGGCCGGCCGTGCTGCTTGCGGAAATGGTCGAGAAAAAAGTCGATCAGCATCGCCACGTCGCCCTCTCGCTCGCGCAGCGGCGGCACCATCAGCTCGAAGACGCTCAGACGATAATAGAGGTCTTCGCGAAACTTCTTCTCGGCCACGTAAGCCAGCAGGTCGCGGTTGGTGGCCGCGATCACCCGCACGTCGACCTGCACTTCGGTCGTCGCGCCCACGGGCAAGAAGGGATGCCCTTCCAGGATGCGGAGCAGCTTCGATTGGCCGTGCAGCGTCATCTCGCCGATCTCGTCGAGGAACAGCGTGCCCAGGTCGGCCTGCTGAAAGAGGCCCACGTGATCGCGCTCGGCGCCGGTGAACGAGCCGGCCTTGTGGCCGAAAAGCTGGCTCTCCATCAATTCGCCCGGAATCGCCGCGCAGTTGATGGAGAGCATCGGCCGGTCAGCCCGCGGACTGATGCGGTGCAGCGCTCGGGCCACCAGCTCTTTGCCCGTACCGCTTTCGCCGCGGATGAGCACGCAGCCGGTGGCCCGGCTCATGCGGGCCATCTTGTCTTTCAGTTCGCGAATAGCTTGGCTTTCGCCGATGATCTCGTCGTAGCCGGCGGTCTTGTCCTTCAGCCGCGCCAGGTCGGTCTCCAGGCTTTCTTCTTTGCGTGCCCGGACCAACGCCACGGTAGTGATGTTCGCCACCGAGATGGCAAAGTCGAAGTGCGACTGGCGGAAGCGGCCTTGTTCCAGGTAGACGTGGATGGCGCCCAGGGCGCCCCGCTTGGAGAGCAGCGGAACGCAGATGGCGTCGGCATAGTGCTGCAAGGCGTCATTGGCGCCGTCGGCATGCTGGTTGGCAATCCACACGGCGTGCCCCTCGTCGCACACCAGCCGCGTGAGCGATTCGCTGAGCGTCACTGGGGCGGCCGAAGTTTCGGGCACCACCAGCTTCGGTTTCAGCTTTCCGTCGTCGCTGATCCAGAGGAAGCCGGCCACCGAAGCCTCGGTGCGTTCGCGCAGCAGGTCGAGCGAAACTCGCATCAGCTCGTTGGGATCGCTGCAACCGAGCAGGCGGATGCAGAGCTGATAGAGCAGGAGCAGCTCTTTCGACTGCTCCGAATCGCGGATGGCGGCGATGGAGAGCGGTTGGCCGTCGGCCACGCCGATGCGCGTGTCTTTGATGAGCGTCTGGGTGAGGTTGAGATCGCTCATCCGCCCGACGGTGGGCGGCTGTTCGCTCTGGTGGAACAGAAACTCCGTGGCGCCGACCCGCAGCCGATGACCGTCGCCGAGCGTCGCCTCCTCGACTTTCTGGCCGTTCACAAAAGTGCCGTTGCGGCTTTGGGCGTCGCGGACCAGCCAGGCGCCGTTTTCGAAAGAAACCACCGCGTGTACCCGCGAGCAAAGAGCATCGCCGAGCATCAACGTACACTCGGCCCCGCGACCGATGCGGGTTTGCTTGGTGTGGTCGAGCATGACGCTGCTTCCAGCGCGCTGACCAGCCGTGATAGTGAGATATGCGAACAAAGGGTGCGGGAAAAGGGAAATGGGCCTGCTGACGGTGCCGACGGTTCTATTATAACCAAAAGCCCGTAGGGTGGGAGCGTGGGAGCGAAGGAGCGAAGGAGCGTGGGAGCGAAACGGAGAGGGGAGTAAACGACGTCGCCCTTGGTGGGCCGGCGCTCGCAAACTCGCTGGTCCCATGGCATGCGCAAAATCGGGGGCAAGGAGGCGATCCGATGATGCGAGTTTTGTTCCGAATTGGGATTGTGTTTGCCACCAGCTTTAGCTGGTGGTCTGCGGCTGCCCACCCTTTTCCTTTGAGCCGGCTTCAGCCGGGCTTCCTGGACCGTCGCACCATTCGGTATCGCGGGCGAGCGTTGAAGCCACGGTCGAGAAGCCCGGCTAAAGCCGGCTACCGAAGTCGGACCCCGTCCCGCAAACCACCAGCTAAAGCTGGTGGCAGAGCATCGAAGCCGGCTGAAGCCGGCTGAAGCCGGCTCATGGATCTGCGCCAGTTTCGCGCGATGTCGCATCTCGGAACAAAAACAGATCGCAACGTCATCGTCGGAAATCCTTCGTTTGCGCAGGCCAGTCCCACCCTACCTTGTAACGGAAGCCGTCGGCGCCGGGGCATCGCTTGGCCGCATGGCGTGTTCTCAAATCCGGATCGCGCGCGGCCAAGCTCTGCCCCAGCCACCGCCTGCGTCATGCACCCTTTACTTGGCGCGGCGGGCCGGTTGTAATCGGGCCATGAGCGATGCCGAGCAATACGATCCTTATGCCCTGCCGCCCGACGCGCTGCGCGAGCCGCCCCATAGCCTGTGGACCGCCCTGAAGCAGATCGGCCCCGGCATCATCCTGGCAGGCAGCATCATCGGCACCGGCGAGTTGCTGCAAACCACGAAGATGGGCGCCGAACACGGCTTTCAGTTTCTGTGGTTGATCCTGTTCAGTTGCGTGGCCAAGGTGTTCATCCAGGTCGAGTTGGGGCGATATGCTTTGTCGTCCGGCAAGCCGACGCTCTCCGCGCTCGACGAGCTTCCCGGTCCGCGGCTGGGCGCCCATTGGCTCGTGTGGTGGTGGTTCTTCATGCTGCTGGCCACGGTGTTTCAGCTTGGTGCGATGGTGGGCGGCGTCGGTCAGGCCATGCATCTGCTCTGGCCGCAGAGCACCCAGGCCTTGGTCGAATGGCTTCAGCCGGTTGCTCCCTACCTGGCCCGCAAGTGCGGCGAGCATGCGGCTTATCCGTGGGCCGTGCCGACGGCACTGGTCGCCATCGGATTGTTGCTCAGCGGCGGCTACAAACGTATTGAAATCATCACCACCGTGCTGGTCGTGGCGGTGACCGGCGTGACGGTGGCCTGCGTGCTGGCACTTCCCTTCACCGGCTACCCGGTGCCTTGGAAGGAGGTGGGCCGGGGACTGGCGGTGTCGCTGCCCGCCGGGGGCAAAGGCGTGGCCATTGCCTTTTCGGTGTTCGGCATCACGGGCGTCGGCGCGTCGGAGTTGTTCGCCTATCCCTATTGGTGCCTGGAGAAGGGATACGGCCGATACACGGGAGTCCGGCAGGACAACGAGGCCTGGGCGCACCGCGCGCGGGGGTGGATGCGGGTGCTGTCGCTCGATGCCTGGGTGAGCATGGCGGTGTTCACCGTGGCGACGGTGGCGTTCTATTTCATGGGCGCCGGCGTGCTGCACCGGCTGGGCATGATCCCGGAAAAGGACCACATGATGGAGCAGCTTGCCCAGATGTACGTTCAAGCGTTCGGGCATCCTTGGACCAAGACACTGTTCTTGATCGGCGGCAGCGTGGTGCTGTTCAAGACGCTGTACGTCGCCACCGCCGGCAATAGCCGCCTTTCGGCCGACTTTCTCCGCCTGGCGAAGATTGCCCGTCATCCCGACGCCGCGGCCCGCGGCCGCTGGGTGAACCGCTTTTGCGTGTTCTATCCGCTCTTGGCTTTGTGCTTGTTTCTGCTGTTCGGCGATCCGGCCTTCATGGTGCTGTTGGGCGGTTTCGCCCAGGCGGCGACGTTGCCCGTGATTTCCGGGGCCGCGCTTTACTTGCGGTTTCGGCGGACCGACCGCCGGTTGGCGCCCTCGCGTTTCACCGACGTCTGCGTGTGGCTGGCGTTTCTTTTGATCGCGGCGGCGGCGATGTACGCGGTGCCGACGAGCGTCCGGGGCATTTGGACCGCACTGTGGAGTATGCTGTGGTAGGCCGCTTTCTTTCTTCGCCGAGTCGATTGCGTTGGATACAATGATTGTGGACCGCTCGTTAATTTGGGCACGGAGAATCATTATGCCGTTCATGAAAGACCAGGCGTTTACCGGCGAGGGGCAGCAATTCTTGGGCAGGTACCATTCAACCTTCCGCAGCGAAGGCGGACAGGTGGTTGCTCATTTATTCGAGCGGCAAGGTTGGCTAGTGGCCTACATCTACTTTGCGCCGGGCTGGGATGCGACAACGGCGACCGACCGATACTGGAGTGAATTGACGCGATATGCCACGGAGCAGGGCTTTGCCGGTAAACTAAAGACAATTCTCTCCGATTGAGCGCGCCGATGCCCGAAGTGCGCGTGGCCGTTCGCCTCCCCTATCTGCTGCTCTTGCCCGATGGCGAGTATGCAACGCCCGCGGTTGGCGGAAGCATCCGCCTGCGCGAGCAAAGCGAGCTGCATCAAGCTAACGAACCAGAAGAGCTACGAACGGAGGTATCGGCGCTCTTCGTCTGCGGATCGGAACAAGAGGATGCGGTGAAACAGATTCGCGCGGTGCAAGCCGAGCGACTGCTGCGGCAAACGAATCACTTGCTCCGCTGGTATCGTGCGGTCAGCCGGCAACCGCGGGTCGCCGAACTGAGCCGCGCACAAGCAAGCCGGTTTTGTTTCACCGTAGAAGAGACCGGTGAGCTTTGGAGCGAACCGCTCGAGTATGGCGCCACGCCCGAGCCCTTGCCCGCGGAGATTGCCGAAATCCAGCAGTCGATCCGCGAGGGACTGGCCAGCGCCGCCGAGCCGTCTGTGGCCTCGCTGAGCATGCTCGACGCGGAGTACGCGATCAAAACCGGCCGTTTCCGCGAGGCGATCCTGTTTTGCTGGAGCGCGATCGATGCCACGTTCAGCAGGAAGTACGAAGCCCTTGTCGACGACGCCTTGGCGGAGAATGGGACGATGCGCGCAGGTTTTTTCGCGGTCACGCCGATATTCCAATGCGCCACCGCATGAGCGCCGTGATGCATCTCGTCGCCAACCGGTCGTTCTATCGCGAAGCGGGTTTGTGGGACGACCTTTCGCGCAGCTACGACCACCGGAACGGAATTATCCATAACGGCGCAAGTGCCACGGAGGCGGATGCGGAATTGGCACTATCGGTTGCCAAGCGGGTGGTGGCGATTATGGAGGCATGCTAAGCCAATGCCAGCAAATCTTGTTGCCTCGGGAAACACGTACAATCCGAGCCTGATCGTGCTGCGCGATAAAGGCTACGAACTGTGGCTGGAAAAAGCGGAGAACGGATCGCTTTGGTGCGCGAGAAAAAACGGTCATAGCTTCCTGGCTTATTCCGGACCGGAGTTGCTTGGGGTCGTCACGCTTTGGGAATGCCTGGGCGACCACTGGAACCAGCAAACCCCCGACGTGCTGGGCGAACTGTTCGAGAAGAGGGACGATTGATCGCTGCACTTCGCGTCGCTTGCCGATTTGCCGCTTGATTTCACCGCCAGGATTCGCCAAAATCCGGTCTTTAGTCCAGCAGGCCGAGAGAGCGATGGTTTTCGATCAGATCGAATCACTCAAGCAGCAATACACTGACAAGTACGTGGTCGTCGATGATTCGCGGCCGGAACTGGCCCGCTTTCGCGGCCTGGCCGGGCGGATCAAGACCGTCAACATGAGCGGCCGAGCGTTGGTCGAGTTCGACGCTTACAACAACGTCGGCTGGTACGACATCGGTCTCGATTTTCTCAAGGTGGTCGACGAGCCGCCTGCCAAGCCCGCCGAGGCGCATGCCAAACCGGCCAAGGCGGCGCCGGCCAAGAAAGCCGAGCCAGGCCCCAAGGCAGCGGCCGGCGAAAAGAAACTCTCGCCGTTGGAAATGGCCCGTGCCCAAGGCGCCGCCAAAAAGCCGGGCGAGGCGCCCAAGAAATCGACCAGCGACATCCTGGCGGCCGCTCGCGCCGGCAAGTCGCCCACTCCGGCGAAGGCAGCCCCGGCTGCGAAGGCCGAGGCTGCTCCGGCCGCTCCGGACGGCGAAAAGAAGAAGCTGAGCACCTCGGAGATTATCGCGGCCGCCCGTGCCAAGGCCGGTGCGGGCGCTGCTCCCGTAGCCAAGGCCCCCGAAGCGGCACCGCCCGCGCCCGCCGCAAGCCAGCCGACGACGGCCGAAATCCTGGCGGCGGCGCGCCGCAAGGTGGCGCCGGCTGAGAACGCCGCGCCCGTCGAAGCGCCCGTTGCTGAATCGCCGGCCGAGGAAGCCTCGGCCGCTACCGTCGCAGTCGAGAAGCCTGCCAAGGCTATTCCGGCGGGGGACCGCCCCACAACGACAGCCGAAAAAATCGCCTGGTGTCGCCAGCACGACGCGAAATAGACAGCACGCCTCACGCCAACAACTCAGGCACCACATCGCCGGCCGGGACGACGCGATGCGGCCGCTGAAGCTGATCGTAAATCTCGTGCTGGTTGGGAACGCCCAACGCGTGGTAAATGGTCGACAGAATGTCGCCCGGCACCAGCGGATTGCTGGCCGGATAGGCGCCGGTGCCGTCGCTCGAACCGAATACGAGTCCGGCTTTGAAACCGCCTCCGAACAACATCAAGCTGTAGCAATAGTTCCAGTGATCGCGGCCGCCGTTGTTGCCGTTGATCCGCGGAGTGCGGCCGAAGTCGCCGAACACCGCCACGATGGTCCGCTCGAGCAGGCCGCGATCGACGAGATCGTTGACCAAGCTGCTGCACGCCGCATCGAGCTGCGGCAGAAGCGTCGTCTTGAGGTTCTGGAAATTACTGCCGTGCGTATCCCAGGTGGCATTGGCGTTCGGTGCCCAGGAGATCGTCACCAGCCGCGTGCCGCGCTCGATCAGCCGCCGGGCCAGCAGCACGCTCTGGCCGTAGACATTGCGTCCATAGCGGTCACGGTCGGCGTCGGTTTCCTCGGCCAACCGGAACGCCCGCTGCGTTTCATCGGAGGTGAGCAGATTCAGCGCGACGCCTTGCGCCGCGGTCATCTCCGCGGCGGCCGATCGACCCGCGCTCGATGCCAAGCGGGCGCCGAGCGTGCTGAACAGTTGCCTCCGGCCATCGAGCCGCCCCGCAGAGACCTCCTCGCGCAGCGTCAGCTCGGGCACTTTGAAGTTGGGTGAATTGGGGTCTTCGAGGACGAACAGCGGATCGCAACTGCGGCCCATGAACCCGCCGAAGAAGCCGGGTTGCGGAGGATTGCCGGCGCCTTCCTGAGTGATGTACGGCATGTGGACGTGCGAAAGCACGTTGGGGGGCGTGGGCCGCAGTTTCGACAGTACGGCTCCCATGCAGGGATGATCGGTCGGCGAAGCCAGCCCGCCGCGCTCGCCGCGGTCCAGCCCGGTGAGCGCCGTATAGACCGCGGCGCCGTGCGAATTGTTGACGCTGTGGTGCATCGACCGCACGACGGTGGCCCGGTGCATCCACCGGGCCACCTTCGGCAGGTGCTCGCTCATCTGGTAGCCCGGCAGCGAGGTGGAAATGGGCTTGAATTCGCCCCGAATGCCTTCCGGCGCATCGGGCTTCATGTCCCATATATCGAGATGGCTGGGACCGCCATCGAGAAACAGCAGGATGCAGTTGTCGGCGGTCGGGCGAATGCCGTAGCGGGCGGCCGATTCGGCGGCCAACAAATCGGGCAAGGACAAACCGCAGCCCGCGGCGCCGAGCGCGCCCCAGTGCAACCACCGCCGACGCGACCAGCGGCGCACAACGATGTTGTCGTCTTGATGGCCCACGCAATACTCCTCTGAAGCCCTGGAATGCCCGGCCTTGATTGTACCCGCTACAAAAACCTTTCCAGCAGCCGGCGGCCGGCCGTATCGAGCTGGCGAAGGTCGCGAATCAGGTAACGCATGCGATGGCTGTCGGTGATCGTCGCCTGATGACGGCCCAAGCGACGGACGTTCTCCTCGCTCTCGACGACAAAGGTCGTCGTTCCGCGGTCGGTTTCCACCGTCCACTCCGTGGGCGACAGGCCCGACGAGATGCGCACGATCCGCTGGATCTCCGGAATGAAATCGCGGCGTGCCAGGTCAGACTCGATCAGCTCTCGTTCGTCGGCCGGCAGCTTCGTCAGGTCTTCACAGCAGGCCAGTTCGGCGCCGCGGCTGTCACAGATCGAGATGTGTCGGGTCGGATCAGTAATGGGAAAGGCCCGCACCGGAACCACGTTTTCGTGACGCCGTCCGTCGGCATCGGTGAAGATAAGTTGCCCCCACGCGTCCTGAGTCAGGCCGGTGGTGAGCACGGGCGGAGCGTCGAGGGGAAGGTCTTCGTTCATGATTTTGGATTGCGGATTTTGGATTTTGGATTGGAATGGCGAACAATCCAAAATCGAAAATCCAAAATGGCTACAGTTCTCCGGCCAGTTCCAATTGTGCCCGGTGCAAACGTGCATAGGCGCCTTGTTGTTCCAACAAATCGTCGTGCTGGCCGATCTCCACGATCTTGCCGTGTTCGAGCACCACGATGCGGTCGGCGCGGCGCAGCGTGCTCAGCCGGTGGGCAATGGCGATCGTCGTGCGGCCGCGAATCAAGTTGTCGAGCGCCAACTGGATCTCGCGCTCGGTCTCGGTGTCGACCGACGAGGTGGCTTCGTCGAGGATCAGGATGCGCGGGTCGATCAACAGCGCCCTGGCGATCGAGATCCGCTGGCGCTCGCCGCCCGACAGCTTTTGCCCGCGCTCGCCGACAATCGAGTCATAGCCGTCGGGCAGGCGCAAGATGAACTCGTGGGCCCGCGCGGCACGCGCCGCCGCGATCATTTCGTCGAGACCCACGTCCGGCCGGCCATAGGCGATGTTCTCGGCGATCGTGCCATAGAAGAGAAACGGCTCTTGCAACACCAGCCCGATGTTGCGGCGGTACTCTTCCAAAGCGAACCGGCGCACGTCGTGGCCGTCGATCAGCACGGCTCCTTCGTTGACGTCGTAGAAGCGGCAGACGAGATTGACCAGCGTGCTTTTGCCCGATCCGCTGGGGCCGACCAGGCCGATCATTTCGCCGGGACGGATGGTCAGATTCACGTCGTCGAGCACCGGCCGGTTGCCATACCGAAAACCGACGTGCCGCAGCTCGATCTCGCCGTCGAGCCTGCCTGGGCTGACGGGGTTTTCCGGCTCGCGCACGCTGGGCGCCTGGTCGAGAATCTCGAAGATGCGCTGCGAGCTGGCGGCGGCGCGTTGCACGGCGGCCACCATGCGGCTCATCGAATCGAGCCGCGCATAAAAGCGGGCCATATACGCGGTGAATCCCATCAACACGCCGACGGTGATCTGGTGACGAAAGATCATCCAAGCGCCGAAGGCCCAAATCACCAGCAGGCCGACCTCGGTCGACAAGGTGACCGCCGGGCCAAAGGACGACCAGACGCGATTCACGCGGTCGTTGGCGGCCAATACCTGGTCGTTGCTCTGCCGAAAGCGCTCGATCTCGCGCTGCTCCTGCGCAAATGCCTTCACCACGCGAATGCCGGGAATCGTATCGGCCAGCACACTCGTCATATCGCCCCACACGCGGCCGGCTTCCAGAAAGCCCTTACGCAGCCGCTCGCGCACGTGCAAAATCATCCAGCCCAGCAACGGGAACGGCAGGAGTGTGACGAGGGCCAACCAGGGGTTGATCCAGAACAAGATTGACGCGGTCATGGTCATCATGACCAGGTCGGTGCCGAAGTCGAGCAGGTTGAGTGAGAGAAAGTCGCAAATGCGCTCCGTGTCGGTACTGACGCGGGCCATCAAGTCGCCGGTCCGCTGCCCGCCGAAGTATTCCAGCGAGAGGCGTTGGAGATGGCCGTAGGTGTGGGTGCGCAAGTCGGCGCTGATCCGCTCAAAGACCCAGGCCAGCACATAGGTGCGCCCCCAGTTAAAAGCCCAAGCCAGAATGGCGGCTAGAAAAAGTCCGGCCAGGTACCATCGAACCAGGCTGAACGAAATGTCTGCGCCGGCTTCGAACGGTTTCAGCACCTTATCGACCAGGGGGATGATGAGATAGGGCGGGAGCTGTCCCGCCGCCGTGCCGACGAGCATCAACAAGAAGCCGAGGGCGACAGTCCGCGCGTGCGGACGAGCGAAGCGGACTAACCGCAGCAGCGAGCGGGTCGGTCGGGCCAACTTGCCCGCGGCGCAAATCGGACAATCGATCGATTCCGCCGGCAACTCCGCGCCACAATCGGGGCAGCAGGTTTTCGGTTGTTCGTCGCCGAGCCGGGCGTCGCCTGGGCGCGTCAGCCCACTGCGTCGAAAGGCGGCAAACTGCTGCACGAGCCGGTCGGCGTTCGACGAGCGGCCGATGGTGTAATGCCAATGGGCCAAACGCCTTCCGGTGGCCAACAGTTCCAGCGTGCCGACGCCCGCCTCGGCCGCGGCCCCCAGTTCAGTGACACTATCGAGAGGCCACGACCGCCACAGACCCTCGTCGGCACCCGCCTCGACGCTCACCGGCGCTTGAGCGGTCAACACTCGGTGGTCGGTGACGAGCACGAGACCTTCGGCATACCGCAAACGGGTGTCCAGGTCGGGCTCGAACCACGCCAGCACAGTTTCGCCCGAATCGAGCTGCCGGCGGACTTCCCGCTGCCAGTGCTTGGGCAATTGGCTGAGCGTGTCGGTTCTTCCGGGCAAAAGCGTTGTCTCCCAAGAAATTGCGTAAAAACGACCGAGGCGAGCTTGTGCGGTTTCGCGAACGAGCGGCTTGCCATTTGCAGTAGGAGGGCGGGCCAAGCCTGGGGCAATTCTATACCGTTTGCGCTCGGTTGGCATCCCGTTAGGAATCGAGAAAAAAAATCCCGGTCGGCCGGGTAACGAATTGGCCGCGAGCGGCATCTCATGTATGATAGGTGCCGCCACACTGCGTCAAGGATCTTGAGCTCGAGCTTGATCGACACTTCAGCAACCGGCCCACGCGGGGCCGGCGTTCTTCTTTGCTGGTGCTCGATGGACCGCCCTTCAGGCTTCGAGGAGAGTTGCAAGGAAGCGTTCTCACGTCTTAACGCGGAACGGCACGGAGTCCGTTCCCTACAGAAGCGGCGTCTTGCTCTGAGAGCGCGGATGGCAATGCACCGCCTGTATTTCCGGTCCCACCGGTATGCACGGTCATTCGCATGAGGAGGGTCATGCCGGCCCGGTTGGCCACCGATGATTTGCCTTAAATGGATTCTCGGTCCACTTCGCCGGTAGAAGTAGTCGCGTCAGCGCCGTAGCCGCTCGAGAAGGGTAGCAACTCCCAGGATTTTGAGTCATCATCAAACTGCGGTGGCGTCTGCCGCGTAAACCGAGACAGGTCTCTCGCCCGCGAGGAACAGCGAGCGATAAGTTCTTTATCAGCCATCGGGCAAACCCTGAGTGAAGAGGCATGGAAATTCAGAAAATTTTGGTGTTACGTGGTCCGAACGTCTGGGCGAACTTTCCGGTGCTGGAAGCCTGGGTCGATCTCGGTGAGCTAAAAGACTCTCCCTCGAACGAGTTGCCCGGCTTCAATGAGCGGCTGATGAGTTGGCTGCCATCGATGATCGAGCATCGTTGCGGCATTGGAGAGCGGGGAGGCTTTTTCCAACGGCTGCGCACCGGAACCTATCAGGGCCATATTCTGGAGCACGTGACGCTGGAGCTGCAAAGCCTGGCGGGTTCTCCCGTCGGTTTTGGCCGTGCCCGCGAAACTTCGGTCGAAGGCGTCTACAAAGTGGTCGTCGAGTACGAAGAAGAGGTCTTTGCCCAGGCTGCCATGAAAACGGCCTTCGAGCTTTTGCAGGCGGCGGTGCATGACCGTGCGTTCGACGTGAAGGCCGAGATTGCCCGGTTGAGCGACCTGAACCAACAGCTTCGGCTGGGGCCAAGCACACGTGCCATCGCCGACGCCGCCAAGGCCCGCGGCATTCCGGCACGCCGGCTGAACGACGGCAACCTGGTGCAGCTTGGCTATGGCAAACGGCAGCGACGGATCTGGGCCGCCGAGACCGACCGCACCGGGGCCATCGCCGAAGAGATCGCCCAGGACAAAGACCTCACGCGGATGCTGCTCCGCACCGTCGGCGTGCCTGTCCCCGAAGGGCGACCGGTGGCCAATGCCGACGACGCTTGGGTGGCCGCGCAGGAGATCGGCACCCCGGTGGTCGTCAAGCCGCAGTTCGGCAATCAGGGCAAGAACGTGGCCACCTTTCTGACAACCAAAGAACAAGTCATTGCCGCCTTCAACACGGCCTCGGAAGGCGGCTATTCGGTCGTCTGCGAAAAGTTCATCACCGGCGCCGACTACCGGTTACTGATCGTCGGCGACCAACTCGTGGCGGCTGCTCGACGCGAACCGGCCCAGGTCATCGGCGACGGTGTTCACACGGTGGCGGAGCTGGTGGATCACGTGAACGCCGATCCGCGCCGCGGCAACGACCACGCCACGCCGCTCAGCAAGATTCGACTCGATCCGGTGGCCATGGGCGTGCTGGCCGAACAGGGACTGTCGCCCTCGGCCGTTCCGCCCGCCGGCACGCGCGTGCTCATCCGCCGCAACGGCAACCTGAGCACCGGGGGGACCGCCGCCGACGTCACCGAACTGGTACACCCGGAAGTTGCCGCTCGCGCCATCGAGGCGGCCACGACGATCGGACTCGACATCGCCGGCGTCGACGTGCTGGCCACCGACATCAGCCGGCCGCTCGAAGAACAGGGCGGCGCGATCGTCGAAGTCAACGCCGGGCCGGGCCTGCGGATGCACATCGAACCTTCGAGTGGACAGCCGCGTCCGGTGGGCGCGGCCGTCATCTCGAACATGTTTGCGCCCAACGAAACGGCCCGCATTCCGATCGTCTCGGTGACGGGCACCAACGGCAAGACCACCACCACTCGGTTCATCGCTCATCTCCTGCGGTCGCAAGGCATGACCGTCGGCCTGACCTGCACCGACGGCATTTACATCAACGATCGCCGCATCGACCGGGGCGATTGCTCCGGGCCGAAGAGCGCCCGCGCGGTGCTCTTCAATCCGCAGGTTGAGGCGGCCGTGTTCGAATGCGCCCGTGGCGGCATTCTCCGCGAAGGGCTCGGTTTCGATTTTTGCGACGTGGCTGTGGTGACGAATATCGCGGGCGGTGACCATTTGGGCGTGGGAGGCGTTGATACGCTCGAGCAGCTCGTCCGCGTCAAGCGGTGCGTGGTCGAAGCCGTCGCTGCCACGGGCTATGCCGTGCTCAAAGCCGACGATCCTTTGGTGGCCGGCATGGCCGAGAAATGTCCGGGCAAAGTGATCTATTTCGCCCAGAACGAGCACGATGCGGTGATTGCGGCGCACCGCGTGACGGGCGGCCGTGCGGTCTTTGTTCGCGGCAGTGAGATTGTGGCGGCCGAAGGCCTGGAAGAATCGGTGATTACCACGCTCCCGCTGGTGCCGCTGACGCACCGCGGCCGAATCGGCTTCCAGGTCGAAAACGCCCTGGCCACCGCCGCCGCCGGCTGGGCCCTCGGTCTGCCCCTCGACAAGCTGGCTGCGGCCATGGCGTCGTTCTCGGCGAACCTGGAGCAGTCGCCCGGCCGCTTCAACCTGCTCGAAATCGGCGACACGACCGTGATCGTCGACTACGGACACAACGTTTCGGCGTTGCAGGCGCTGGCCGACGTGGTGGAGCAGTTCCCGCACGGCCATCGCTCGATCGTCTACACCGCGGCCGGCGACCGCCGCGATTGCGACCTGATCGAGCAAGGCGAGCTGCTGGGCAAGACGTTCGATCGCGTCGTGCTCTACGAAGACCACTACCGCCGCGGACGCACCGAAGGGGAAATCATCGGTCTCTTCCGCCGAGGCATGGCCAACACCACGCGAGCTCGAGACGTGCTGGAGATTCAGGGCGCCGTTTCGGCCGTCGAAGCCGCGCTGCGCGTGTCGCAGCCGGGCGAGCTGCTGGTGATCCAGGCCGACGAAGTCGATGAGACGGTCGACTTTGTGAAAGAGTATCTTTCGCGTCGGGTGCCTGGCCGCGAGATCGACCTGAACGAAGCCCTCGCCGCGGCCGTGCCGCCCGCGCCAACCGGGCCTCAGCCCGTGATCCTGCCGCACCGCGCCGAGCCGCAGTTGGTCACCGGTTGACATCCCATGTTCCCCGCCGCCGCGATCGAAACCCGGCAACTCGTGCATCGCTATGGCCGGCGAACCGCGCTGGCGGGGCTCGACCTGCGCGTCGAGCCGGGCGAAATCTTCACCCTGCTCGGTCCCAACGGCGGCGGCAAGACGACGCTCTTCCGATTGCTATCGACGCTCATCCCCATCCAACAAGGCTCGGCCGCCGTGCTTGGTTATGACGTGGCCAAGCAGACCGCCGACGTGCGGCTGCGCATCGGCGTGGTCTTTCAATCGCCCAGCCTCGATAAAAAGCTGACCGTCGCCGAGAACCTGCACCACCAAGGCCATCTCTACGGCATGTCGGGCACCACCCTGCGGCATCGGGCGGACGAAATGCTTGCCCGGCTGGGACTGACGGACCGTCGCCGCGATCTGGTCGAGACGCTCTCCGGCGGCCTGCGGCGGCGCGTCGAGCTGGCCAAAGGAATGTTGCACCGTCCGCGGCTCGTGTTGCTGGACGAGCCGAGCACGGGACTCGATCCCGCCGCGCGGAGCGATCTGTGGGACTACTTGCGGCAGATTCGCGGCCACGAGGGCGTCACCGTCGTGCTCACCACGCACCTCTTGGAAGAGGCCGACAAGGCCGACCGCCTGGCCATCCTGAACGCCGGCTCGCTGGTGGCGCTCGATACGCCCGAACGGCTGCGGGAGAGCGTCGGCGGCGACACGCTGACGATCGAAACGGACGACGCCGCGTCGCTGGCCGTCTCGATCGCCGAGCGGTTCGAGTTGTCGCCGCACGAAGTCGACGGCAGCGTTCGTTTGGAGATGCCGGAGGCCGCCCAGTGGGTGCCGCGTTTGATCGAGGCCTTGCCCGGCCGCATCCACTCGATCACGCTCGGCAAACCGACGCTGGAAGACGTGTTCATTGCCCGTACCGGCCATAAGTTTTGGAGCGACGCCGATGATACTTCGCGCGGGCGGCAATGAGACGTCTTCGCTGGCTGGGGCGGAAGCTGGGCCGAAATCGAACCGGTCGAGGTAGAGTCGAGCAGTGGCGCGGTGGTTTAGGTGCGGCCTATCGGTTGCCGGCCCTTTCGTCTGCCGGACCAACCTCAATTCTTCATAGAGGTATTCGTCGGGGTAGCGAGAAGTTCCCCGACCCGGCACTTTATGCTTCTTGCACAACCGCTGGGGCTTCCCAGGTTGCGTTGGTATTCTTTGTAAACATGCCGTCCGCCTCTCATCCGGTGGAACTGCGGAGCCAAATCGCTCGTGCCTCTTGCCTACAATCATCGAGCTGCGCATCGATCCCGAGCTTCAGACCCGGCTGGACGAGCTCGCAGAAAAGGCCAACCAGGGAAGTCTATCACCCGACGAGCGCAAAGAGTATGAAGGCTACATCGAGGAGCTTGACATCATCGCGACCCGCGTCGTGATGATTGGTCGCAGCATTTCGCGCTTCGAGGCGCGCACCTTGTCGGGCTCACGCCTACCGGCCGAGCCACCGTTCAGTTGCTCCAGTTCAATACGCAGCGCCGCTTGGAATTGCGCGAAGCTTTGATCGCCGAGGGCGAGTTTTGAATGGCGCTGTCTTCGTCTGCCACCAGATTTATCTGCTGGTTGACGGCTAACAGCCCCCATCATTCGTCAGCCGGCTTCGGCCGGGCTTCCGTGTTGGCTTTAGCCCTGTGCGTCGCGGCGGCGGCAAGCACGACGCGGCAACCGAGGGAGGCGAAAAGGGCGGCGCGGGGCCGTTCGTCTCTGGCGTCCAATCACCGCTCCACCGGCACAAGGCCGTCAATGGTGGCGACTTCGGGAACCACACTTCTTCCAACGGCCGCCGGCCGTCCGTAGCCCGGAACGGGCGTCATTCGGTAGCCCAGGGTGCAGCGCAGCGGAACCCTGGGTTACCGGGCCGCAAAAACCTCGTCAGCCGCAACGCGGCGAAACTCCCCCCATTCCCGTCACGCCGACAAGCACGAAGCCGGCGCGCCGCGCCCGCCGCGTCTTCCCCGCCACGACCCGAGCCTGCCTCGGTCGAGATCCAACGATGAATGTCAAGTGCGTCGGGCGTGATGACGCCCCGTTTTTTTAACTCATGGTGCGGCTCCTAAAGGATGGTGGGGCGTCGAGTGGTTCGGGCGAACGGGTTCCTTAACGGGTTCCTCTTCTCTGTTCTGGGAGAGTTGTGGGCGGCACGCACGGCACGGAAACCGACGTCGGCGAAAAGGGCGGTGGCGGCCATTTGTCTCTGGCGTCCAATCACCGCTCCACCGGCACAAGGCCGGAATGGTGGCGGGGCGAAGCAGCCCCGTTTGGCCGTGCGAGGATTCGCCACGACGCGGCGCGGTTCCGCCGCGTCGCCACGGCGACGACCGCGAAGCGGGCGCGCCGCGTCCGCCGCGTCGCGGCGCTGGCGGACGCCCGTGGCGCGCACCGTCGCCGGAGGAAGGGAGGTCGCGGCTTCCTCTCTGGCGGTCAATCACAGCACCACCGGCATAAAGCCGGATGGTGGCTTGCGGCGCGTGAGCTAAACCACGTCCGGCGAAAGGATCAAAGGGCCGCGACAGGCCGCCGCAGCGCAAACGTGATCGACAACCGGCTGCGGTTTGGAAGCCTGTTGAAAAAGGGGGCCTGGGGCCGAGCTGCTGGACTCCATGCCGCGAATCAAGCATGTTGCGAGGTGCCTGTCCCCCTTTTCAATAGGCTGTTCTAGGCCGCGCCACGTCGGGCGAAACCGAGAAGCTGACGCTCATTGCCGTAGCCTCCCGCTCGTGGGAAAAGGCAGCCGACGGCATTATTCCGCGTCGGCTGCGGCAGCAACGAAAGCCGCATGTCGCTGGAACGCCACGACCCGAGCTTGCCTCGGTCAGGCGGTGATGGGATGCGCCAGGCGACGGCCCGATAAGCTTTTTCCCTTTCCCTCTTGCTCCGCCGTGGTGCGGCGGTCCAAGGTCCGGATTCCAACCAACTTTTGGGCGGTCGAGCAAGGTTCGTAGGGCGAGGATCCCGATTCGGCGGTATAATGACCGTCAGTGGGCGAAACAGCTTCGGAGTCGAGACATGAGTTCGGCAAGCCAGAAAAACGGCCCAGCGAACGGAGCGAAAATAGTGCGCTCTGTATTCCTGTCGTATCCAGTCCGCACGGACACGTCGGTTATCCGGCGCGTGCTGGAAGGGGAAGGTGTCGGCGTTCGGTCGGACGAGGACATTGAACCGGGCGACAACTTTCGTGCGTCGCTGATCGAAGGCGTGCAGAAGGCGGACGCCGTGATCGCCGTTCTGGGAGAGCGGCCGAAGAGCTCCAACGTCTTCTATCAGATGGGGCTCGCCGACGCGATGGGGAAGCCCGTTCTTGTTGTCTCCGTCGGCGCGCCCGATCCAGTCAGTGATCTGGCCCTCTATCCGTACCTCCGCGCGCGACCCGACGACGAGGAGGCTCTGCGGTTCGGGCTCGCACACTTCATTCACGCGCCGCACCACGGGTCGAAGCACGAGCGGGATTACAAGACTGCGACGAAACCAATTGGAGAACTGGTTGACGCCTTTCTTGCCCGGCTACACGCGGACCAGGCCATCAGGGAAGACGAGCTGGTCATCATCATCGCGTCGGCGATTCGGGAGAGCGGCGTGGACACCCAGGCGAGTGTTCTTCATCGCGCCTCTGCCGAAGAGATTACGGCCGACATCGCCGTGTGGTCTGATGAACTGGAGTCACTGATTGGCAATCCGCTCCCCATCGAAGTCCGATCGTCCGTAATGACTGCGCGCGATGCGGAGGGCGCGGCGAAGAACCTGATGCGGGCGATCGTCGGCGCAAAGGTCCGGTGGGGCCTGATCTTGTTCCTGAAAGCGACCGCGGACGCGATGGGTGTCCTAAGCAAGTATCCGGTGCTGGCGATGTCGATCGAAGACTTCCTCGAAGGGCTGCGAAAGCGGTCGTTCGGCAGGATCGTCGCCGATCTGCGAAACCGGGCCGTGCATGGGGCGCGTGCCGATGCCTAAGTTCTCGGCCAAGAAAATCAAAGACCTCTTCGCCAAGTCAGACGCGGCCAAAACGAAAGTGGAGAAGGGAAAATACCTCGAAGACCTGGCCGTCTACCTGTTTCAAATGATCCCGGGTATTAGCATGACCGCGCGGGACAAGAAGAACACCTACGATGCCGAGGAGATCGACGTCGCGCTTTGGAACGAGCAGCACGCGAGGGGCTTCAAGACGCTCAACTTCCTTATCCTTGTGGAGTGCAAGAACTGGTCGTCCCCCGTCGGCAGCATGGAAGTGAATTGGTTCCTCACGAAAATCAAGAACCGCGCGCTGGATTTCGGCATCCTTATCGCGGCAAACGGCATCACCGGCAGCGACGAGGACAAGAGACAGGCGCACGATGTGGTTTCGAAGTCACTCGCCGAAGGCGTCCGGATGGTTCTCCTGACCCGTGACGAGATACTCGCGCTGACCGACAGCGACGAATTGGTACGCACCGTAAAACGCAAGCTCTGCGAGCTGATTGTTTCGGGCACCGTCTGGCCGTAGATGCGGCAGAGTCGCGTGCGACGTTGCCGGTTTTACCGATGCATGAAGAACGCCAAAGGGCGAAACACCGATAGGGCCGGCGCGGACAAAGGCCCCTT
This sequence comes from Pirellulales bacterium, assembly GCA_035533075.1. Classification (NCBI taxonomy): domain Bacteria; kingdom Pseudomonadati; phylum Planctomycetota; class Planctomycetia; order Pirellulales; species Pirellulales bacterium. The sequence continues at coordinate 28,071 of DATLUO010000262.1, forward strand.
CCCTCAGCGGGCGTCCGCCAGCCGCCGCGTCGTGGCGGCCGGCGGACGCCCGTGGCGCGCACCTGCGACGGAGGAATGGAGACGCCGCTTCGTCTCTGGCGGTCAATCAGCGCTCCACCGCCACGAGGCCCGATGGTGGCGGGGCGAAGCAGCCCCGTTTGGCCGTGCGAGAATTCGCCTCCGCGCGGGGCGGTTCGGCGGCGTCGATAAGGCGACGAGCGCGAAACGGGCGCGCCGCGCCCTCTCCCGCCACGACCCGAGCTTGCCTCGGTCGAGCGCTGATTGAACGCCAGAAGCCGGCCACGCAAGAGACCTTCTCCCTCCCGCCTGTGCGTGCCGCCGCCGCGACGCGGCGGCGACACGCACGGCAACCCACGGAGGCGAAAAGGGCGGCGCGGGGCCATTCGTCTCTGGCCTTCAATCGCCGCTCCATCCGGCACAACGCCGGATGGTGGCGATACGATGCAGAGCAGACGCGACTCCGCGCCGCGAATGGATCGGGCGTCGCGCTGCACTCGCTCGATGCGCCGCTCCTCCTGCCCAGGCTGATGGGCGTCTTGCGGAAACGGAACGTCAGACAAATGGCGTAGAATACACAACTGTCCGCATGAGCCGGAGAGCGGACTCGCATTTGGCTTTCAGCTCAGAATGTCCATTACTGTATTGCTCTTCCACGTCGTGGTCCTCCCAAGGATCATCGATATGGACCCAAAGGTTTCGTTCCTTCCGCAACGCGTGCATTTCTGTCTTCGTGGCCGCATCGAAGTCGCTGGCGTCGATTAAATCCACGAAGCGATTTCCATGCGTTCCCTCCTCGCGGAGCCAAGTCTCGATCGTCGCACCACACGTTATCAGGCATGCGACGAACGCATCGTGAACGAAACAGAGATCGGCGTTCCGGATTAGCTCGGCAGCAAAATCCGACGTCATGATGCCACCCATGAGGAGCTCGTCATCGAGCTGCACCAGCCATTCCCATCGTCTTTCATCGCTCATCGCGTTCCCTTTTGCTGTTCTTGTTCAGTTTCTTTCCGCCGTTTTCTCGCGTCCACCGGCTGTTCGCCTATTGCGGATCCTTGAGATCGGCGCAAGTCTTGGGCGGCGTCACGTCCTGGATTCTAATCGATGGAAAGGCGTCAAGCAACTTCGCCCCGGCGCGCGCCCAGCCAAGATTGGCGCCGCGCGGCCGAAGAAGTCGCACGCCCCTCATGTTCTCTGTCGTGATCTTCTTCTCGGTCAGCTTGGCCCTCCGCAGGGCTTCTTGCATCAGCCAGCAACACGCGCCGAACCAGGTTATAGGCCAACAGGTGCAAGCCCGAGTTTATCTCGGCGGGGCGCATGGTCGACCACCAAGAACCGCCGCGCGAAACCGTTCCTTCACGCGGGTCATTGGCCTTGACGAGGGCAGTAGTCGCACACTGCGCGACCCAAAGTGGGAACGGCAAGCGGGTCGATGATATCTTCAGCGATTCCCAGCCTGCCCTTCCTTTGCTACGATAATTCGCATGGCCACAATTGAGCCGATTGATGCCGGCTCTCATTACCTAACGCTCGTCAAGAAGCTCTGGAGAGCTAACAGCGAAACCCTCGGGTTCCTTCCCGACGGAGCGTTCGATGAATACGCAAGCAAAGGCGGCATTCTCATCGCGCGGGATCGCGACGCTCTTGTCGGATACCTGCTCTACCGCCTCGGAAAGTCAAAGGCCACCATAGCGCACTTGTGCGTAGATGAAACTGCGCGAGGTAAGGGGTATCCCGAAGAACTGGTTCGACATCTCGTTGTTCGCACAAACCATCTGGCCGGAATCGATCTGCGTTGCCGAAGGGACTTCCCGGCGTGCAGAGTTTGGCAACGGCTAGGCTTTACCGTGCTTAAGGAATCGCCTGGTCGGGCGGCGGACGGCAGTGAGCTGACGCATTTCTGGCTTGATTTCGGGCACGCGGATCTTTTTACGAGCGAGCCGCGTTGCGCGATCGTCGTGCTCGATGCGAACGTTTTCGTCGACCTCGCGGAATGTCGGAATGAAGAATCGCAGGGACTGCTGGCCGACTGGCTTCAAGACTCAGTCGAATTCTTCGTTACGTCCGAGCTCAACAACGACATCAATCGAGCTCGCGACCCGCAGCTTCGTCGAAAGCGGAAACAGGACGCACTGCGATTCGAGGAACTGAAACACTCGCACGACGAGTTCATGAAGTGGGAGCAGGTTATCCGGCCTTTGTTCCCGGTCTTCAAAACGGAACAAGACGAGTCTGACTTCAGGCACCTAGTTCGTGCAGTAGCTGGCGGGGCCGCCGCCTTTGTGACACGAGACGACGAACTTCTCCGTCTGGCGGACGAAGTCTATCACCTCTCAGGGCTTCGCGTGCTGCGCCCCGCTGAGCTAATCGGGCGAATCGACGAATTGGTCCGAGAAAGCGAGTATCAGCGCTTCCAGGTTGCTGGAACGAGGCGGATCAACCGGCAACGTGCAAGCGCCGCCGATGACTCGTTGATCCGCGCCGTGGCCGGCCCAAATGACCCGCATTGGAGCGTGCGCGACGGGCTCAACACTTTTTTTGCAGCTCCTCAGCGGTTTAGCTGCTTCAAAATCAGCGACAACGACGGATCGGTACTGGCGTTCTACGTCATCGAGCAGACTTCGGGATGCCTTCGCATACCGCTATTCCGCGTGTGTCGACACAAAATCGCCGGAACGCTCGCTCGCTGCATCCTCACGCACCTAGTGCGTACCGCGGTTGGCGACGGAAAAAGCCGTTTGTTGCTTTGCGAAAGCATCGCTGCTGGGCCAGTGGAAAGCGCGTGCGCGGATCTCGGGTTCCTTCGCGTCTCAGAGGGGCACATGAAGCTCTGCCTGTCCGGGGCCTGGGGAAAGAGCAACCTGGGCCGGGCGATTGATGAGGTCGGCGTTGTATCAGACCGCATTCCAGCGATCGCAGAGTCGCTCAAAGGCGAGCTAACTCCGGCGGTGGCGTCGGAAATTGAGCACATGATCTGGCCTGGAAAGATCGTGGATGGGCCGCTCCTCACCTACCTTTTGCCGATTCGTGCCGGGTTCGCCGCGCACCTGTTCGACGAGCATCTTGCAACTCAAGGGCTTTTTGGCGCAGACGTTGACCTAGCCTTGAACCCCGAATCCGTTTATTATCGCTCCGCGTGTCAGCGAAACGTCAAACGGCCCGGCCGGATCCTCTGGTACGTCAGCGACGATGACCGATACCAGGGAACAAAATCGATTCGCGCCTGCTCGCGGATCGCCGAAGTCCAGGTCGGGGCGGCAAAGCGGCTTTTTCGGCAGTTTCAAAGGCTTGGGGTCTACGAATGGCCGGAGGTTCTAGCGACGGCGAAGGGCGACCCCGAAGCAGAAATCATGGCGGTTCGCTTCCACGACACGGAGTTGCTACGCCCAATTCGATGGAACGACTTTCAGTCCATTCTTAGAACGCATGGGATTAGGACGAATCTTGAGTCACCCGTCACGATTCCGGCCCGAGTCTTCGCCGCCCTGTACGCTCTTGCTTTCGATTGAGCCGCGATTCGTAGAGCAAATCCTGGCTGGCACAAAGCGAGTTGAACTTCGCCGGCGGTTTCCAGAGGTATCGCCCGGCGCCTGCGTCCTAATGTACTCGAAATTGCCGGTGGGCGCGTTGCTGGGCAGCTTCATTGTCGCACGCGTGTCGCGGCTGCCTGTGGATAAGTTGTGGCGTCGCGTCAAAGGGCTTTCCGGGCTAAGCCAACGCGAGTTCTTGCAGTATTTTTCCGGCGCGCAAGTAGGCGTTGCCGTCCACATCGACGAACCCAGCAGATCCGACCGGCAAGTTAGGCTGGCGGAGTTGCGCAAAATCTGGACAGGGTTTCACCCGCCACAAGGCTTTCGGTACGTTCATGCAGACGATCTCGCGGCGCTTGAAAGAATTGGTATTGTCAGCGCCGCCACGCCCCCTCGCAGAGCCGCTTAGTGAAAGCGAACTTCTCGTGGCTTGTCTTCAAACTTGCCGCGGAGTGACAATCCCGGGCCTTACGAGTCAACGCGGCGATGAGGCGACTAGAACGCACCGGATTCTTTCCAGCGATCGACCTTGCAGACTCGCTTGATGGCGGCGAAAGACGCCCGAGAGAGACCGAATCGCCCAAACATGCGTAACAAACGGCAGAATTGTCATCACCGGCAGGAGAGAGCGCCGATGGTCCTGCTGATCATCGAATCAATGCTCCGCCTCACGTTGAAGGAACTTGATTTCGTCCACGGTCAGGTCGAACAGCCGATAGACGCGATCATTCAACTCAGCTTCGACGTCGGCAATTTCTCGGGTCAACGACTCGACCTTGGCGCGGTTCTCCATCAGATACGGCTCCCATTCGTCCGCGGCTCGCGGGTTCTTGAGCGGATTTGACGCAAGCTTGAAACTCGACTTCAAGGCGTCTCCGAGCGCGGGGAGAGCAAGCCCCCACCACAACTGAGCCTTCTCGTTCAGCGTCCCAAGCGACTGGCCGTCGCGCGAGACGCCGAACGACTCGATCAGGCGCCGCTGAACATGCGATTGCAGTCGGTAGCGCTCGAGCGCTAACACCCCGCTGCGCTCGGCAAACGTGGCGATCGCGTGCCGATCCGCGTCGCTCGCCGCAGGTATTGGGATTGCGCTCATCGACTGTGTGAAGAGCCGATACTGCCAGCGGTTGCCGCGGAGTCGTAGCGGCTGAGCGGTTTTGCTGATGTAAAACCAGGTCGTCCAGGACGAGAGTATGCCGAGCAAGTACGGGTCATCTCCAGGCACGAAGTACGCCGTGTTTCCCGCGCATCGCGCGGAGCGATCGAGACTGAACCGTGGCAACTTGCTGATGTCTGGCCACATGATCTTGGGCTGGTCGAATGCGTCCCAATATCCGCATGCGCGAAGCTCCCACCAGAACTGGCCTTGATCTTGCCGCTTTATTGCACGCTCGCGCGACGCATCAAGGTGCGCATGCACAGCCGGGTAATGTTTGGCGAAGACCGCCTCGGCCTGATCGCCAGCCCCCGACCAGGGCCAGTTGTGGTTGGCGCTCGACTTGATGGCAAGCAGATATTCGTCAGATACTTCGATGTAAAAGGGCCGCAGGTGAGTGCCCTGCACGAACGGTTTGATCAGGTCGGCGCTTCGTGGGTCTGCCGCGATCAATTCCGCGCGCTTTGCCTCACTGATCACAAAGACATCCGTCAGACCCATCAGCACTCCGCGAAGAATCCGGCCGCGGCAATACTCGTCGAGGCTCTGGCCCGCTGATGCAAGCTTTTGGCGCAACCGCCGCGCGTCGTCCGACTCTAGTTCCCAAGGTGCCGCCGACAGGTGTTCGACCGTCATTGTCGGCGAAGACAAGATGACCTCCGATAGGTTCTCAGGAGGATGGCCGCTCGTGAGCCACTTGAAGAGGCGCAATTTTCGGTCGCGCCCACCCTTTTGAAGCACAGTGATACTCGGGCGGATCATCTCGGCGTCTTCAAACGGTTGGTATTCGCCAAAGTCGACCATTGATTCGACACTCGCGTTCCCCAAGATGAATCGTCGAAGCGCTTCGCCAAAGCTCGCGCGCACCCAACTTCCTGACGTAATGAATGCGAGGCGGCCGCGCTCGCGAAGAATGTTGAGCCCAGCCTCAAAGAAGTAGGTAAAGATGTCAGCCGTGCCATCGAACGTCTGAAATACCTAAAAACGCAGCAATCGTTCTCATGGTAGTCCGTCTCCGTAGTGTAGTGGTAGATCGTCGACGCTCTCGGCGGCTCGACGGGCGTCCGCCATTCTACCCCACGCCGCTCGGGGACGGGTAATATCACTTGCCGGCCCCTTCCTCCTCCGCCTGCTCGACTTCCACCCTCGGCCACAACTTCTGTTGCCGATCGGCGACGCGGACGGCGACCTGCAAGAACCGCACGTCGCCCGGATGCTGGCGGACGGTGCGTTCGTGGACGAACCCACGATCCATTGCCCAACTTTTAGGCAACCCTCACGGTTCACTAGCTGTAAACCTGGATCGCCTTGATGATCTCGTTGAGATCGTTCGAGACCGCCACGGCACGATTGGCGAACGAAGCACGCTTCACGCCGCGGCTGCCCAAGACTTCGTTGAACTTCTGCTGGTCGGTCGTGTGATAAGCCACAGTGGCCGTCGGGTCTTTGAGTTGGTGCCCAGTGAGGATGCACACCACGCGTTCGTCGGCGCCGATCACGCCCTCCGAGCGCAACAGCTTCGCCCCCGCCACGCTGGCCGCGCTGGCCGGCTCGCAGCCCAGTCCGCCGGCGCCCACCTGGGCCTTGGCGTCGAGAATCTCCTGATCGCTCACCTCGCGCACCACGCCGTCGCACACGTCGAGCGCCCGCAGGCATTTCAGCAGGTTCACCGGCCGATTGATCTCGATGGCGCTGGCGATGGTCGAGGCGCGTTGCCCTCGCCGATCGAGCTCGGAATAGTAGCCCGTCGACTTGCCGCAGTCGGGACAGCCGGCGTTCCAACGCAGCTCTCGCTGGGCATAGAGCACGTGCAACGTGTTGGCCCCCGCGGCGTTGATGACCGCCAGCCGCGGAACGCGGTCGATGAGACCGATCTCCCGCAACTCGGCGAAGGCCTTGCCAAAAGCGCTGGAGTTGCCCAGGTTCCCGCCGGGCACGACGATCCAGTCGGGCACCTCCCAGCGCAGCGCTTCGAGCACGCGGTACATGATCGTCTTCTGGCCTTCCAGCCGGAAGGGATTGACGCTGTTCACCAGGTAAATGCCCAGCTCTTTCGAGACTTCCTGCACGCGGGCCATGGCGTCGTCGAAGTCGCCGGCAATCTGCATGGTGAGCGCCCCGTAGTCGAGCGCCTGCGAGAGCTTGCCGTAGGAGATTTTGCCCGAACCGACGAAGATCAAGGCCCGCATCAGCTTGGTCACCGAGCTATAGAGGGCCAGCGACGCGCTGGTGTTGCCGGTCGAAGCGCAGGCGGCGCGGGTGGCGCCGGTCATCCGCGCGTGCGTGAAGGCGGCCGACATGCCATTGTCTTTGAAGCTGCCCGAAGGGTTCATCCCTTCGTATTGCAGAAAGAGCCGGCCCGGCTGCAGGCCAACATACTTAGCTACGCCGCCGGAAGGCAGCAGCAGCGTCTGCCCCTCTCCGATCGTCACGATCTGTTCGGGCGGAGCGAAGGGGAGCAGCTCGCGAAACCGCCACACGCCGCTGAAATCGAGCGGGTCGTAGCGGCGAGACCATTTTTGCTCGAAAAACTCCCACGAGTCGGGCGGCCGGGCACGGTCCCAATCGTAAGCCACGTCGAGCAGATTGCCGCAACGATCGCACGCGACTCGCACCTCGTCGATGCCGTAGGTCGCGCCGCAATCGTGCGCAATGCACCGTTGAAAGGCCAAGTCGGTCGCGGCAGAAACACTAATGGCAAGGGCTCCGGCGGTAAGTGCGAGGGCAGAGTCGCAAGACGTATAGGGGGCGAAAATCCAGTGTACGACGCGAATCGGCGGCCTTCAAGACAAGGCAGTTTTGACATCGCGCCGGCGGCCACGCGTATTGTGCGTTGCCGGACCAAACCCCGTTACGCGTCCACGCAAGAGCAGGATTTGCCAATGCCCACCCCTCGACCCGTCCTCGTGCTTCCGGCGGGGTGGGCGCGGCGCCCACACCCGGCGGCCCCGACGCCAGTTCTACTGCCGCGGCTTCCTCTCATTGCCCGACGGCGGAGGAGGTCAGGGATTCCGGCCGCATCGCCGGCTCTGCCAACACGCTTTCCGTCTCGTACCACCACTGCTTGGCACGGTCGCGCGACCAGTCGACGGCCGCCTCGCAGTCGGCCAAGGCCTGTTCCAACGACAACACGTCCTGAAAGCGGTCCTCGGGCCGCTTCGCCAGGCAGCGGAGCACCACCTGCTCGATGTCGGTGGGGATTTCCGGCCGCCAGCGCGAGAGCGGCACGGCGTCTTCGCGGGCGTGGGCCACCATCACCTTCATGGCCGTGTTGCCCTCGAAGGGAGGGCGGCCCGTCAGCAGGTAATAGGCCACGGCGCCCAGCGAATAAATGTCGCCGCGGGCGTCGGCCTCGTTCTCGCCCAGCGATTGTTCGGGCGACATGAACAGCGGAGAGCCGGTGATGGCGCCGTCCAGGGTCAACTCCAGGTAGTCGCCGTTGCCGGTCAGCGGCTTGGCCAGCCCGAAGTCGAGCAGCTTCACGACGTCGTAAACGCCGCCCCGCTGGGCCGCAAAGATATTGCCGGGCTTGATGTCTCGATGGATCAGGCCGCTGGAGTGGGCCTCGTGCAGGGCCTCGCAGGTCTGCCGCAAAAAATAGATGGCGCGGCCCACCGGCAGCGGTCCGTAACGCTGGACGAGATCGGCCAGGCTCAAGCCGGGCAAATACTCCATCACGTAGTAAAACGTGCCGTCTTCCGTCCGGCCATAGTCGAAAATCTCGACCGTGTTCCAGTGCGAAAGGGCCGCGGTCGCCCGCACCTCGCGCTCGAAGCGGGCCAGCACCTTGGGGTCGTCGGCCTTGCCGGGCCGGATGACCTTGAGCGCGCAGGGCCGCTTCAAAAGCTGATGTTCGGCCAGATAGACTTCGCCCATGCCGCCGGAACCGATCAGGTGCTTCAGCCGGTACTGTCCGAGCTGCTTCGCTTCGTAGGCCTCGCGGCGCAAGGTGCCGATCATGTGCGTGCCCAATACGCTGGCGCCGAAGGCGGTGCCCATCATCAGCACCAGAGCGGGAAAATCGTCGTAGTTCTGACGGCATTGGGCGATCGATTCGAACCAGGTCATATCGAACAGGGTCCAAATCACCGGGGCGGCCGCCATCACGCCGATGACGCAGGCCGCCCGCCGCCAGGTGTTCGGTATGAAGATCGCGTAGGTGAAGATGAGCGTGAACCACATGCCGGCCGGATTCGGGATGAAACCGTGCTGCGTGGCGCAATACAGACTGGTGAAGTGCTGCACGCGCAACAAAAACAGGCCCGTCCAGGCGAAAATGGCCAACTCGGTCAACCGGAGTTGACGCAAGCTGAACTGGTGGCAGCGCCGCAGCAACACCACGCTGACCAACCCCAGCATGGTCACGTGGAAGAGATGAAAGCCAAACAACAGCCGTTCGCCGGCGAGCAGCATCGGATCGCGCAGATCGGGCAGGCCGCCGGTAATCAGGTTTTTCACCAGGAACGCGCCCGATCCGAAAAACAAGACCAACGACGCCGCTCGCAGCCGAGATCGCAATAAAACCTGCGTCTGGCTGGTGAGTCCCGATTCGCTCCCCTCGACCAGTTCCACCTTGCAGGCCGGCGACGGCGCCGAGCTGGGCGACAAGAGATCGACCGGCGCGTCGAGAGTCACGTCGTCGGGCGCAAGCTGTTTGATGCTGGGATAAGCCGATTTCATGGGGAAACGCCCCGTGGAAAAACGCAATCGTATTGGTACATCATAGACCTTTGCGACCGAAAAGGCGACTTGCCGCGCGCGCGATTTGTCGGCCTGGGAGCGACTGGCCGGGTCTGGTAAAATGGATCGTTCGTGGTTCCACCCTACGGTGCCACATGATACTGACTATTCCGCCTGCTTGGAGAACACCTGTGCGTATCGCCCTTGCCGTTGCGATCGCTCTTTTTTTCGCCGTCGGCGGTCCGGCCCCAGGCTTTGCCGAGCCGAGCAAGAGCCCGGTCGAGCCGCCGACGCGGCCGGCGGCAGCGGGTCCCGCGGCCTTGGATCTCGACGATCCCGCCGAGCCCTTCGTTCCCGCCCGTGCCCGCGCCGAAGATGACGAGAACCGCATTGAAGCCCTCGGCCTTTTCGCCGCGGGACGCATCAACGAGCAGGAAGACCGGCCCCTGGAGGCCTTGCGGCGCTACGAGCGGGCCAGCCGTTTCGATCCGTCGTCGCAGGTGGCCCGCCGGCAGGCGGTGCTGACGGCCATTCGGCTGGAACGATGGTCCGACGCGTTGCGCTATGCGGCCCGCGGCGACCTCGACGTTGACGAAGCCAGCGTGTTGTGGGAGTTGGGGCGGCATTTCGAGGAGCAAGAACAATATGAGGCTGCACTGCGGCACTTTCGCGCGGCGCGGGCCTTGCAGACCGACAAGCATTCGGCCGGCTATGTGCTGCTGACGCGCGAAATCGGACGGTCGGCCTTGCTGGCACGCCAGTCTCCGGAAGCCGCCGACGCCTTTGCGGAACTCGTGAAAGCGCTCGAGCACCCCGAACAGCACGGCGTGGACGAGCGGACGCGCAGACGCATTTCGCTCGACGGCGAAGGCGCCTCCGGCATGGCGGCGCTCTACCTGTTGTCTGCCGAGGCGTTTCTTTCGGCCGACCGGCCGGACCAGGCAACTGCCGCGTTGGAAAAAGCCGAGGCCGCCGCCCCGAATGCGGCGGTGCATGCCTACCGTGTGGCGCGGGTCGAAGACGCACGCCACCAGCCGGCCAAGGCCCTCGACCTGCTCAACAAGTATTTCGAAACCAAAGAGACCGGTGCCGGGCTCGCCCCCTATCAACTGCTGGCCAAGGTTTTGACCGATTTGGGGCGCGAGACGGAGCTGGCCGCCACGCTGGAAAAGTTGCACGAACGGGACACCGACAACCCGTTGCTGTCACTTTTTCTGGCCGAGCAATATCAAAAGGCCAGCCAATTCGAGAAAGCCGCTCCGCTCTATCGCGACATGCTGGCCAACAGCCCGACACCGCTGGCGTATGAGGGGCTGGCGGTCTCGCAACATCGGCTGAAGCAGACGGCGGCCCTGTTCGATCTGCTCGCCGACGTGGCCGGCAAGGCGGGCGACCTCGACCCCTTGGGCGACGAGACAGCGGCCATCGCCGCCGATGCGGAAACCGTGGGGGCGCTACTGCAGTTGGCAAAAGAAAAGCATCAGGCCGACGCCGACAGCCTGGGATATGGTGCCCGGCTCGCGATGGCTCTCGTCGCCTTGAAAGCCGGGCGCATGGACGACGCCGCTGAATTCTTTGAGCGGGCCATCAAGGTCAACCGCGAAAGTGCCAAACATGTCTATCGAGTTTGGGGCACGGGATTGTTGGCCGACAAGCACTATGGGGCCGCGGCGAGAATCTTTCGACGGGCCATTGACGAGCGGGCCGTCGCCGGCGACGATCCGACGTTTCATTACTTCCTGTCGGCGGCGCTGGTGCTGGACGACAAGGCAGACGAGGCACTGGAAGCCGCCAAACACGCCGCCAGCCTCAATCCTCGTTCGATCATGCTGGCTGGGCGAGTGGCTTGGGTGGCGTATTATGCCAAGCACTACGACGAGGCACGTGCCGCGTATGAGGACTTCCTGCGACGCTTCGACGAACCGGGCAAAGCGGAAGGCGAGCGGAAAGAGTTGCATCAGGCGCGCATGATTTTGTCGAGCATCGCCGTCATCGAGCACGATCTGCCGGCCGCCGAAGAATGGCTGTCGCAGGTGCTGGACGAGTTTCCCGACGATATTGGCGCGCAGAACGATCTAGGTTATCTGTGGGCCGATCAGGGCAAGCGACTCAAGACGTCTCTGGCCATGATCGAGCGTGCGGTGGCGGCCGAGCCCGAGAACGTCGCCTACCGCGACAGCCTGGGTTGGGTCTTGCACCGCCTGGGGCGGCACGAAGAGGCGGTGGTCGAGCTCAAGAAGGCGGCCTCCGGCGAATCGCCCGACGGGGTGATGCTCGAACACTTGGGCGAGGCCTGCCAGGCTGCCGGCCAACACGACGCCGCGAAAGATGCCTGGCAGAAGGCACTGACGGCCTTCGAGAAAGCGGCCGACCCCGAAAAGATCGCGCGGGTCAAGCAAAAGCTGGCGGGCGCAGGATGAACCTGTTAACGATGCCATCGACGGATGACAGACCACTTCTCAAAATCCCAAACGCCGGAGCAAGATAAGCTAATGGCCGGACATTCCCACTGGGCCAACATCGCCCACAAAAAATCCCTGATCGACGCCAAGCGCGGCAAGCACTGGAGCAAGCTCTCCAAGGCGATCATCGTGGCGGCCAAAATGGGCGGCGGCGATCCGGAAGCCAATCTTCGCTTGCGCTATGCCATCGACGCCGCGCGGGCCGTGAGCATGCCCAAAGACAACATCAACCGGGCCATCAAACGCGGCACTGGCGAGCTGGAAGGCGGCAATCTCGACGAAGTGCTCTACGAAGGCTATGGGCCGGGCGGCGTCGCCGTGCTCTGCGAAATCCTCACCGACAACCGCAACCGCACGGCCAGCGAAATACGCAAAGTGTTCGAGTTGTCGGGCGGTAAGCTGGGCGAGAGCGGCTGCGTCGCGTGGATGTTCGAGCGCAAGGGGATGTTTCTTATTCCGGCCTCGCAGATCGAAGAAGACGCGCTCATGGAGTTGGCCCTGGAGGCCGGCGCCGACGACGTGAAACCGGCAGGCGACGCCTATGAAGTCCTTTGCGACCCGGCGGTTTTCCAGCAGGTTTCCGAGGCGCTGGCCGCGCGCGGTCTGACGCCCGACACCAGCCAGATTGCCCGCATCCCCAACAGCACCGTCGATCTCGACGCCGAATCGGGCCGCAACGTCCTGAAGCTGATGGAGCGGCTCGACGACCACGACGACGTGCAGAACGTCTCCTCGAACTTCAACATCCCCGACGAGGCCCTGGCCGCGCTGGAGCAGTGAAATCCTTGGCCTGCACCAACGCCGCGACCGCTTGCGCCCGTGAGACGGTCGGAATATCGGGATCGCTATCAACGACGGACGAAAGCAAAGTCATGGTCCCACCCTACACTCAGCCCGAACCAATCCATCGACGGCTGACAGAGCACTAACCGATCTACCGAGTAGAACGCGCAACCGGTGGCAGGTCCATCAAATCGATGGGGTCCGACGAAGAAGGTGTGCGGGCAGTGCCGGCCCGCGAGGGGTGCTTGGCGGCGGCCCGCTCATAAACGGGTGACGGCTCGTCATTGACGACCGCGACGTGGTTGGCGCGCACCGCCTGCCGTTGCGTGCGGCCCGAATAGACGTTTGCCGAATCCGGAGCCGACGTCGGACTACCCGATCCGCGACCCGCGGATTCGCTTTGTTCCTGGCCGCCTTGGGCGTCCTCGCCGGTAGACGCAGCGTTATACGACGCCAGCACGGCACCCCGATTGCGTGATCCTCCAACGGCAGGCACGAATTGCAATGACTTGCTGGGCGCCGGGCCGGGCGTCGAGCCAAAACCGCCCCCGGCCGCCGGCGTCGGTGTCGACGCCGGTGCCGGCGACGGCTGATACTGGTAACCGCCGGGTGGCGTGTAGGGGTTGCTCGTGCCATTGCCGCCGGGCACGGCGGCAGGTGGCGGATAGGCGGGCACCGACCCCGTGAAAGGCGCCGGGTTAAGGTAATTGGCGTCGCCCGAACCTGTGGCGGCGCCCGTGGGAGGGGGCGGAATGCGGGTATTGGGCAAGAAGGGATCGAACGCCGGGGGCGTGCTATGGCAACCAGCCGCCCAAACGGCTGCGAACATCCAAGCCGCCGGCCATCGCATGACTCGACTCCTACCATGATCTTCCGGGTGAGTGTCCGGAAGCTTAGCGTTTTCCCGACCGCCGTAAAGAGCAGTTCGCTGCGAAGAGTCCAACGGACAGGCCACTGAATCATCCGCGCTAGGGGCCGATGCTGGGCGGGTTGGGATCGAGAAAGTCGCGTGGGCCGCGGTTCGTGTAATACGGATAGGTGATCTGGGCCGCCGCGGGTCCACCGTATCCCAGATCTTCGTCGGCAGCGCGACGGTGCAGCAGCGCGCAGCGGTGAAACGGACCGCACGCTTTGCCGCAGCCGGGACATCGCTTGGCATGGAACAGGCCCGCGCAGCGCTGAAAAATTCCGGGCTTGCACGATGGGCACCCGCCATTGGGGCAGCCGCCGGCCGCAAAACACTCGGCGGCCAGTCCCAGGGCGGCAATCATCAGGCTGGCAAAAAAGGCGCGTTTCATGGCGGTGGTTCCTGACAGTTTGGGTCGCTAGCCGTTGTTATCGTCGCTCGATTCACTCGTGTTGAGGGAATCGTCAGAACGCCGAGAAGCGACATAAACAGGGTAAGAGTTCCCGCCGGAGCACGACGACGCTACATTGCAAGTAGGGTGCGAGCGAGCTTGCGAGCGCCGGCGTGGAAGGGTTCAGGGTTCAGGGTTCAGGGTTCAGGAAGGAGGCGTCATGCGGATTAAATCGACCTTGCCGGCCCGGTTGATCGTGCCGGTTCTATTAACCGCTTCCATCGCGCGCGCGGGCGACGAGGCCCGAATGGTCGCGATTGAACCCGGGCCGATGGCCCAAAAGCAATTGCAAACCGCGCTGATCGAAGCGCAGGCAGGCGACGTGGTTCGGCTTGCCGCCGGACGCTACGACTTCACGGCCACGATCTCGCTCGATGTCGCCGGCGTCACCCTCCGCGGCGCCGGGCCAGAACAGACGGTCCTCAGCTTCAAGAATCTGGTGCAGGGCACCGGCGGCGAAGGGCTGCTCGCCACGGCCGGCGGCTTCACCATCGAAGACCTGGCCGTCGAAGATGCCCGTGGCGACGCCGTGAAAGTCAGCGGTGCCGACGGCGTGACGATGCGGCGGTTACGCATCGAGTGGACCGACGGCCCGAAAACCACCAACGGCAGCTACGGGCTGTATCCCGTGCTGTGCCGCAACGTGTTGGTCGAAGATTGTACGGTACGCGGCTCGTCGGACGCCGGCATCTACGTCGGCCAGTCGCAGAACATCATCGTCCGCCGCAATCGGGCCTATCAAAACGTGGCGGGCATCGAGATCGAAAACTCGGTGTCGGCCGACGTGTACGACAACGACCTGACCGAGAACGCCGCCGGATTGCTGGTTTTCACGCTGCCCGACCTGGTGGAGAAGCAGTGCCGCGGCTGTCGGGCATTCAAGAACCGCATCGTGGCCAACAACCACGAGAACTTCGCGCCCAAGGGGAATATCGTGGCCCAGGTGCCCAGCGGCACCGGCCTGATGGTGATGGCCAGCGACGAGATCGAGATATTCGACAACGACCTGGAAGACAACCAGACCGTCAACCTGACGGTGATCAGCTACCTCGCCACGCGGCTGGAATTCACCGACAAAGAGTTCGATCCGTACTGCGAGACGATTTGGGTACACGGCAACCGATTCGAAGGCGGCGGGGAAAAACCGGCCGGCGAGTTGGCCTTGCTCAAAGTCGTGCTGTTTCGCCGCACCTTGCCCGACATGATTCTCGACTGGTCGGAGAACCCGGCCCGGCAGGTCGACGGCTCGCTGCCGCCCGCCTTGCGCAGCCTGTTCAGCGACAACGGCGACGCGGATTTTGCCCGCATCGACCTGGCGGCCAAGGTGCCCAGCCCGAGCAAGGTCAGCCAGGACCTCGCCCCCTACGTCGGTCAGCATGCGCCGCTGGCGGCGGTGCAAATCAAGCGGGTCGGCGTGGCCAAACGTAAGCCGCGACGGCCGGTCCCCAAGCGGCTGTCGGAATACGGCTTCTTCCGAGGTGCCGGCGCCCGTCAGCAGCCGGCCGACGGAGTTCTGCCTTACGATGTCAACACGCCGCTTTTTTCCGATTACACGGTCAAGCACCGCTTCGTGAAAATGCCCAAGGGACCGGCTGCGAAATACTCGGCCGACGATGTGTTCGACTTGCCCCTCGGCACGCAGCTTATCAAGACTTTCGCCATGCCCCACGACCTTCGCCGGCCCGACGACGGCGAGCGGCTGTTGGAGACCAGGATTTTAGAGCGCGGTGACGACGGCTGGACCGGTGTGGCCTACCTCTGGAATGATGAACAAACGGAGGCATTCTTGGCCTTGGCGGGAGACACAATCGACGTCGAGTGGATCCACACCGATGGCGAGAAGCGGTCGAACAACTACCTGGTGCCCAATGTGAATCAGTGCAAGGGCTGTCATACGACGAGTGCCGGCATGGCGCCCATCGGCATCAAGGCCCGGCATTTGAACCGCGCGTTCGACTACGGCGACATGACCGAGAACCAGTTGAGCCATTGGACCAAGGTCGGAGCGTTATCGGGTGCGCCCGATGCCGACCAAGCGCCGCGTGCCGTCGCCTGGGACGACTCGACGGCCGATCTCGACGACCGCGCTCGCGTCTGGCTGGAGATCAACTGTGCCCATTGCCATCAGCCGGGCGGCAATGCCCAGAACTCGGGCCTCGATCTGCGGCTTTCGCAGAGCGATCCGATGAAGCTGGGCGTGCTCAAGCCGCCGGTGGCGGCCGGCACGGGTTCGGGCGGAATGCAATACGACCTTGTTCCCGGCCGGCCCGATCGCTCGATCATGATGGTCCGCCTGCGTTCGACGCACCCCGACGTAATGATGCCGGAACTGGGCAAGCGTCTGGTGCCGGAAGAGGCGGTGGAACTGATTCGCGACTGGATTGCGGCGATGAAGTGACGCGTCGCCTGGCCGAGGTCCAAATGTAGTGAAATAAACCCACCCAAACCGCACCCAAGTCCTTTCGCGAACGTCAGAAGTCTCTGACTTGTGTTAAGGTATCCGGCAAGAATCGGGCGTGGTCCGTTCGGAGGCCCGCGGTTGCGCGGCTACGGTCGCTGCCACGGCGACGCTGGCGGCCAAAGCATGCACCGCGCTCGGCGCGGCCGCCCGATTCTCCGGCGCGTCTTCCGCGACGATTTGCGAAACGGCAACGTCGGCTGTCGCCGCCTCGGCCTCGATTTGGGCGGCCATCATCTGATCGACCGCAGCTTCGTCAAACCGCGGCGACTTCGCTGGGGCATCGTCCGACGCGGCAAGCAACGTCGGCGGGGCGTCTTCCTGTCTTTCTCGGTCGCCGCGCGAGGCCGCCGCGCTGCCCGGCGACGACGGATCCTCGTTCCCAGGCTGATCTTGGTTCGCCAAAAGAGCGTGGCCCGTCGATGAACGGTCGCCCGGCGGCGCCTTTGCGTGCGGTGCAAGCAAATCAATGTCGGCCGGCCGGCCCTCGCCGAGCGGCCGCGCGATCAACTCGGTCATCGCCGTCTTGGTGTCCGTCGCTCGACGCGCGGTCGGCGTGCCCACGCCCATAGGCACCGTGTTGCGATGGACCAAGCTCGTGTTGGCGCCGATGTTGAAGTTGCGAATGCCGTAGGGCGTGTTCGCCGCCTGGTAGTAAAGGTTCGGCGACAATTCGGGCGGCAGATTCTCGCCGGGGAAGGGAGGTCGGTCGTTCGGTATCCAAGACGGATGGTTGAAGGCCAGCGCGTCGTTGGCCGCGTAGCTGATATCCACGGGAACGGCGCTGCCGGTCGCGCCGACCAGGGCAATGTCTGCCGGGTTGGTGCTGTTCGAGGGTGCGGCGGAACCCGGCAGGGCAACCAGACCACTTTGAGCGATCGACGACGCGTCCGGAGACACATTACCGAACTCGGTCGTGCCAGGCGCCAGACTCAGCGCGAGGCGTTCCTCCAGGGCTTCGAATCGTGCGGGATGCGAGAAGCCATGACGACGGTCGTGCCGCGGCTGACCCGCGCCGCGGCCCCGATGAGCCCCTGTTTGCCAAGCCTTGGCGAACTGCCACATTTTCGTCCCCCTTTCTCACTTTCTCAGGCCCCAGGGTGGAAATAGTATGCCGGACTAAGACAATTCTAAACCCGCTATTCCCCGAGACTTGCCGCCGATGGGGCATCTATCACGGCTTTTCCGATCACGTCTTTGATTGATCCGCAATGTCATTGCTTGCAATGCTGCTAGACCCGGCTTGCGACAAAGTAAGCTTATCAAGGTCGCGCGCCAGTTGCAAAAACGCCGGCCGATAGCGCATAATGAGCCGATCCGCGTCCCGCCTCGCTCGCCCCTCCTTTGGCTTTCGCAAGGTCTATCGCATGTCCAAGCGCTCCGCTGTGGTTCTCTGTTTGGTTGGCAGTATGCTTCTTCCTAGCGCGGTTCTGGCCCGTGGGCATCGCGGCGGCGGCGGCTTCGGCATGATTTTCAGCGCGGCGGCGGCCTTTAACGCCCAACGGGCCGCTTGGGAGCGCCGGGAAGCGGCCGCCGAGAAGATTCGTCGCGCCAAGAACAATCAGGAACGCATGAAATATGCCGAGTTGGCGCGCAAGCAAGGCAAACCGCGGCTGGCCGCCACGCTTTATTTGCGGGTCGCCCTCTCGCGCAAGGAGAAGTACGCCCCCGCCGCCAAGGCCGCGCTCAAACAGATGGCTGCCGAAGGCCAGGCCGAGATGAAGAAAGCCGATGAATTGCTGGCCCAAAACAAGATCGTGGAAGCCTTCGAGAAGCTCGATTATCTGGCCTGGGCCTACGAGGATGTGCCCAACTTCAACGAGGAGATCAAGAGCCACGTGACCCGCTTGCACAATGAGTCGCGCTATCAAGCGGTGCTCAACGAAAAACCGGCGGCCGACATGCTGGCGCAGGCACAGGCCGCGGAACAGGACGATGCGCGTTGCTGTGCTTTCTGGATGTACGAAGCAACCGCCAAGTTGGTGCCCGCGCCTTCGGCCATCAAAGCAGAAGAACGCTATGAGGCGATGAAGAAGGACCCTGAGATCGTGGCCGAGGCCGAGGAGTGCCGCACCTTGCATGAATGCGACAAGCTATTCCACCAGGCCGAACTGCTGGAGAAATCGTTGCCCGAAAAGGCCGAGGCGCTGTTCAAGGACATCCTGGCCAAGGCGCCGCGCGATTCGGAAGTGCATCAATCCGCCAAGCAAGAACTGGCCAAGCTGCATCCGGGGGCAAAGCGTTGATGCGGAAACTTCCGTGAGGCTCACGCCTCCCGCAGCCGGCGGACCAGCTTAGTCTGGCGCATCGGCATTTTTCGCCGGTTCGACGAGAAGGGCCGCCGTCAATGTCTCGTCGGCTTGAGACTCAGCTACCATGCCGCGCACGAATCGTGCCGCCCAGAAAAAAGCCGCCGGCAGCGCTGCACCGATAGCGATGTACCACCAAAAACCTCTCATTTCGGCCAGGGCAGCGTCGAACATGACCGCTGACACGGCTAACAGCCCTGCACCGATGAAGACGACTGAGCCGAAGTAAGCAATCGGCAACACCGCCGACAAGAACACCACGCGTCGCCACGGTGTGGCAACGCCCGCCCGCGAGAGCGTCTGCACCGACAAGGCCCACATTAGAGTGCTCGCGGTCCAGGCGAAAATGTAAAGGAACCGCATTTGCGGGGCTTCCGATGGCACCGCCAGGCGAATGAGCGCCACGGGAAGCTGGAACAAAAACACGAGCGCCAGGAAATCGGCGATGGTGAATTGCGTCGGCCGCCGCCTGTATCGCGCCTCGGAGTCGAGCGGGCCGAGAACGTATCGGCCGATGACGACCAGTGCCAGCACCAGGCCGACAATGACCACGATCCCGCCAATCAAACCGAACTCGCCGGCACGTCGCGGGCCACCCAGTTTGATGATGCCAAGGCCAAGCATCGTCAGTGCGACGGCCGCGACCGTCTTGGCGACGTCGAAATCCGATTTGAATGGACTTGCAGGGCACATAACCTGTGGCACCGTGGCGAAGAAGTGGCGGCCGAATTGGTCGGCTTCGCTCCCTGCAACATAGCATGGCGAACGGCATCGGGCTAAGGACGTGCAGCGGCTCACTCCGCACGGCGCGGGGACGCACTACGGCGTTGCGTTCGCCGGGAGCAGCGTCCCCGTCAGCTCGCCGAAACCCACGCGGTGGTTGGCGGCCTGGCAGTAGCCGCTGATCGTGACGCGGTCGCCGTCTTCCAGAAAACGCCGCTCGACACCTTCGGCCAGCGCGATCGCCTCGGCGCCGCCTTGCGTCAGTTCCAGCAGGCTTCCGCGCGATTCCGGCGCGGGGCCGCTGATTGTGCCGGAGGCCAGCAAATCGCCCGTGCGTAGATTGCAGCCGTTGCTGGTGTGATGAGCGATCTGTTGCGCGATGTTCCAATACAGATACTTGAAGTTCGACGAACAGATGCGCCGCGGTGCCTCCATCTCCTCGGTTTGCATAGCGACCTCCAGTTGAATGTCGTAAGCCTGGTGGTCGCGCGACCGCAGATAATCGAGCGGATGCGGGTTTTGCGTCGGCCCCGCCACGCGAAAGGGCGCCAGCGCGTCGAGCGTGACGACCCAGGGCGAAATGGACGTTCCGAAACTCTTGGCCAAAAACGGACCCAGCGGGACGTACTCCCATTTTTGAATGTCGCGGGCACTCCAGTCGTTCAACAGCACGAGGCCGAAGACGTGCTCGCAAGCCCGCTCGACCGCGATCGGCTCGCCCAAGTCGTTTCCTTGACCGATGAAATAACCGACCTCCAACTCGAAATCGACCGCTCGCGCGGGGTGGAACGTCGGCGCCTCTTTATCATCGCCTTTGGTTTGGCCCCACGGACGACGCAGATCGGTGCCGCTGACGACCACCGAGCTGGCGCGGCCATGATAGGCGATCGGCAGCCACCGCCAGTTCGGCGGCAAGGCGTGCTCGGCCCCCCGCAACAGAGTGCCGACGTTGGTGGCGTGCTCCTTGGACGAATAAAAATCGGTGTAGTCGCCGATTTCGACGGGCAGCAACATCTCGACCTGGTTCATCGGCACCAGGGCCTCGTGCCGTAGCGCGGCATCGTCTCGCAAGGTCGGCGTGTCGCGGTGCAGCAAGTCGGCGATTTGCCGCCGCACCGAACTCCACGCCTCGCGTCCCAGCGCCATCAAGGCGTTCAGCGACGGCCGATCGAAAATCGTGTCGCCGGGCGAGGCGGGCACGTGCAGCAACCCCTCGCGCTCGAGCACGGAGAGATCCAACACCCGCTCGCCGATAGCGACGCCGACGCGCGGCATACGAGCCCCCGGCGGCCGAAAGACGCCGTAGGGGAGATTGTGGATTGGAAAGTGCGAGTCGGGAGCGACCGGCACCAAGCTTTCGTGGATCGTCATAGTAAGCCGTTTGGCGAATTTGCAGTGTCACGATTCTATCAAGAACGCGGCCACGTAGGGTGGGACCAGCGAGCTTGCGAGCGCCGGCCCACCATCGTTAGGCATCAGGCATCCGGCAAAAAGTCAATTCAAGTATCTCTGAACCCTGAACCCTGTTACGGTGGGCCGGCGCTCGCAAGCTCGCTGGTCCCACCCTACGCCAGTCCGTAAAGCGGCGTCAATTTCGCCCGCAGATGGGCCAGCAGCGGCTCGTGCGACAGAGGCGCGCCGGTCACTAGCTCGACCAACTCGGCCGCGCTGTAACGCTGGCCGTGCAGGTGGATCTTTGACGCCAGCCAATCTCGCA
>DATLUO010000263.1 GCA_035533075.1 Pirellulales bacterium
ACGCTTGGCTGAGTCCCATCCCAGACAGCGACCTGGGCCGCTCGGCGCGCCACGTTGCACGCGAGTGCCCATTGGCGCGCGCTTCGGACCGGGGTTTCTTGCCGCTGTCGCTCGACGACTACTTGGCGTTGCTCGATTGGAACGGGTAGTCGACGAGCACGACGTCGCCGCGGTTAACGCTCATGGCTTTTTGGCGGCTGTCGTGTTCCCGCCGCGTTGACTTCAGTTTCTTAATCTGCCCATGTACGACAACTGGAGGAGCGAGGGTTGCTGTGGGAGGCGGTGAGCGGCGGCGGGGCGAAGACGCTCAGGTCCATGTGTACGAAGCGGCGGCGGTCGACTTCGACGGCGCCCACATCGGCGAACTCACGCCGGGCAGGATCCCAACGCGTCGTTTGGCTCGCCGGCGGATGGCAGACCATCCACACGCGGCCGCGCAGCGCCGCGGCCTGCACGGCCTCGCGAGGCGACTTGGCGTGAATCACATTCCTGGCATGGCCAAAGTACGCTTCGTAGACCTCCGGCTGCGAGACCCACAGCGAATCGCCCTCATTCCAGTGCGCATGCACATAGTCGAACGCTTGGCGAAATTCGACCGACGGCTTGGCGACGACGGAATAAAGCGCGGTCCGCAGGCCGCCGGCGAGCAGTAACAGCACGGCAATTGCCGGAACCAGACGCGGCGCGCGATTGTGGAAGTGCCCGGCCGCCGTTTCCAGACCTTGGGCGGCGCACAGCCATAGTCCCGGCAACAGGAAGGCGAGCAGCCGGTTGCCCAAGGGATACAGATGCAAGGCAGACGCCAGGCAGGCCAGGCATGCGGGCATCGTCAGCAGAATCGACAAAGCCGGTCTCCGCCGCCAGCAGCTTGCCAAGCCGATGGCTGCCAGCAACGCCATGGGGATGCCGATGCCTTGCACGCCGTAGCCGCCCGCCTCGACGAGCTTGGTAAGAAGCCACGTGACGGCCGCCGCCGGCGACGACAAATCCATGAATTCGGCCG
This sequence comes from Pirellulales bacterium, assembly GCA_035533075.1. Lineage (NCBI taxonomy): Bacteria > Pseudomonadati > Planctomycetota > Planctomycetia > Pirellulales > Pirellulales bacterium. Next base: position 1,004 of record DATLUO010000263.1, read on the forward strand.
CCCAAAACGATTGCTGATAGGGCGTGTTGTGATGCCGCGCCGCCGCCAGCCAGACGAGCAGCGAGGAAGCGAGGAGCGTCGCCGGCATGATCGCTGCCAGCAAGTAGTCGTCGCGGCGGCGATTTTCGATCGCCGTCGCGATCAACGCCACGCACGCGCCTCCCAGCACGAACACGCTGGGAAACGAAAGCCACGGTCCCAACACTGCGGCCGCCACGATCGCCAGCCGGCTCACCGATCTTGCCCGGGCCGACGCCGCCGGCGACAGACAGAGGGCGCCGGCCAGCAGCACGGCCTCGGCCATGAGGACATCGGTGCTGTAGGGCTTCACCTGATAGGTCAGGTGCAGCAGGCAACTCGATACGCACGCGCAGCCGAGGGCCCAAAGCCAATAAGCGCCGCCGCACACGACGCGGGCCAGTGGCACCATCAACGCCAATGCCGCCAGGCTGGCGACGAGCGCCGGCAGCCGCATGGCCAGCTCCGACGAGCCGAGTGTTACATAGCAAGATCGCAACGCCCAGAGGAACAGCGGCGGCGCCGCCTGCTCGTGAGTCAATGGGCCGACGAGATCGGCGAACGATTTGTTGAAGATGTTCAGGAGCAGGTATGCCTCGTCGTGCCAGAACGACGTCGCGGCCAGGTATTGCCGCAGGCGTGCGGCGAAGCCCAGCAGCAAGAGCACGCCGACGATGAATTGCGACCGCCGAGGCGCTTGCCAGATTCGCCGCGCGTGGAGCGGATCATCGCCGTGAAAGAACGGTAAGCGAGTGCAAGGTGCCGCTTGCATGGCGCAGCTACGGAGCAGGGCCGAAAAGCAACGTCCGCGACAATCGCGGGCCGCGAAGATTAGCCGTTCTCCGCGTGTCCGTCAACCTGCCGTGCTTCCAACGGACTGTTGTTCGCCCGCGATGGCCCGATACCGCACGGCCCCGCCCACCTCTCTAAAGGGGGTGGCCAAGATCCGCATTGACCCAAGTGCCGAGGCGGGCTACCTTTGCCGCCTCTTTGCGATGATCCGGGCGCGGTCCAGCCTCCTCTTCGCTTTGCCCCGGAAGCGCAAAACCTACCCTGACGGCCTGTCCACGGATGGACTTTCGACGCAACATAGCCACGGTCGGCGCGCTGCTCGTCTTGACTTGCCTGGTGCAAGTCTGGACGATTTGCCGCGCCGTCGTGCCGGCCCAAGACGCCGTCCGCTACCTGATCGTGGCGCAGGGCATCGAACGCGACGGGCTGCGGGCCACGCTTCAATCGCAGCCCGAACAACCGCTGTTTCCCGCCATGGCCTGCCTCGTGCATCGCGGGCTTTCGGCGGTCGATTGGATCGACGCGGGAAATTGGGCAGTTTGTTTGCAGGTCGCGGCAACCATCCCCCTGGTTCTCTCCGTCCTACCGGTCTACGCCCTGTTCTGCCGGCTGCACGGCGGTCGGGCGGCACTCGTCGGCGGGCTACTTTACTGCCTGCTGGGCGGCATCGCCCGACTCGGCGCCGACGGTTTGAGCGACAGTACGCACCTGGCACTTTTCTGCCTGGCGACCTGGGCCGCGGCCAACTACTTCGGCGGCGTACACCCCAGGCGCAGCGTAAAGCTTCGCCGAACCCGTCCCCATTTTCACACTAACCCGAAGCGCAAGCGAGGTTTTGCCGCCTTTTCACGTTCCTCGCTGGCGCTTCGGGTTGGTGTACGGGGCCCGCGTACCGGGTTCGGCGAAGCTTTACGGCGCAGAGATGCCCCAGCCACCGCCCAAACGCGTTGGTTGGCGCTTTGTGGCTTGTCAACCGGGTTGGCGCTGATGGCCCGCAGCGAAGCGTTGGTGCTGCCCGTGGCGGTGCTGACCGCGCTCGGCTGGCTCTCCATCCGCGGCGGGTGGGCGTCTGCCTGGCCCAACCATGCTCGGGCCGCGGGCGCGCTGGTGCTTTCCGTGGCCGCGCCGTTGGTACCCTATCTGGCACTTTCGGGCACGCACGGCATTCCGGACGCGGTGGCGCGATTGACGGGCAGGCAAGGCGTGACCGAAGCGGCTCCGTTGAACAGCCTCAACTCGGCGACACAAGCCTGGGCGAATGAGCCGCATTGGGATCTGCCGGGCACCGGCCGCCTGGCCTTCGGCAAAAAAGACACTTCCACCTCGGCCCGGTTCCGGGGCTATTTTGCCGCCGTGGCCAAGCTGACCGGCGAGCTGGCGCGAACGCTGCACTATTGGATCGCCGTGGTGGCGCTCGTCGGCCTGTGGCGGGCACGGGCCAACCTGACGGCGCCGCTCGACCGCTTCATGCAGTTGCTCTGCGCCACGCTGGTCGCCGCCGCCTTGTACGTGGCCGCCAGCGCCGGTTACCTATCGACGCGGCACGTATTGCTTCTGGTGGTGCTGGCCATCGGCTGGGCCGGCAGCGGCGCCTTGGCGGTCGGAGAGTGGCTGTGCGCCGCCGTTTTGCACCGCCGTGGGGCGGCCTTCCCAGGCCGTCTGGACCAAGCGACGGCCTGG
>DATLUO010000264.1 GCA_035533075.1 Pirellulales bacterium
TGCGAGATTGGCTGGCGTCAAAGATCCACCTGCACGGCCAGCGTTACAGCGCGGCCGAGTTGGTCGAGCTAGTGACCGGCGCGCCTCTGTCGCACGAGCCGCTGCTGGCCCATCTGCGGGCGAAATTGACGCCGCTTTACGAGTTGACGTAGGGTGGGCCGGCGCTCGCAAGCTCGCTGGTCCCACCCTACGTTGCCACGTGAGCGCTGTCCAGCCGGCCGAGCAGCCGCAGCAGACCGTCGAGAATCGTCCACGGATGCGGCGGGCAACCGGGCACGTAGAGATCGACCGGCAGTACGCTGTCCGCGCCGTTGTTGACCACCGAATGGCCGATGTAGGGGCCGCCGGAAATCGCACAGGCGCCCACCGCGATCACCAGCTTGGGCGGCGGCACCGCCTCGTAGGTGAGCAGCAACGCCTCGCGCATGTTTTCCGTCACCGGACCCGTGATGAGCAGGCCGTCGGCGTGACGCGGCGAGGCCACGAAGTCGATGCCGAAGCGGCCCAGGTCGAAGACCAACGTCGTCAACACGTTGGTGTCGGCCTCGCAGCCGTTGCACCCGCCCGCGCTCACCTGACGCAGCTTCAATGACCGTCCGAACAGCCGCCGCGCGCGCTCGTCGAGCTCGTGGGCCAGCTCCAACGGCCGCTGGCCATCGATCACGAGGTCTTCGCGTCGGCGCGTCGCCAGCCGATATTCAGGCTGGTATTGTACCGCCCCATTGGGACACGCTTGCGTGCAGTCGACGCAGAACAGGCACTTGCCCAGGTCGAGCCGCAGCCGGCCGTCGGCGGCCTCGATCGCCCCGGTCGGACACGCTTCGGCGCACGCCCGGCAACCGTCTTCGCACTTCGCGGCGTCGATCACCGGCAGTCCGCGGAAGCGGTCCGACACGTTGGCCGCGGTCTTCGGAAACGTCGACGTGCGGTGCCCCTGGCGCAGTCGCTCTTGGATGATCTTCAACATAGATTTATTTGTCGAATCAACCGTACGGTAGGACCAGCGAGCTTGCGAGCGCCGGCCCACCATTGCTAGGCGTCAGGCGTCGGGCAAAAGCCAATTCATGTATTTCTGAACCCTGAACCCTTTGTCGGTGGGCCGGCGCTCGCAAGCTCGCTGGTCCCACCCTACAACCTTTTCCACCGCGCTGATTCATAAATCGTGTCCGCAATAGGACAGATTAAAACTCTTGTTGCACAGCGGAAAGTCGGATATCTGCTGGTCGCGCAAGGCCATCGCCAAGCCAATCCAGTTGTGGAACGACGGATCGACGACCTTGTAATGCGCGAAGCGGCCGTCGGCGTCGGTGATGGCCACGTGGCAAATCTCTCCCCGCCACCCTTCCACGAACGAAACGGCCAACGACTCCGGCGCCAGCGGCCCCATCTCGACGCGGACCGGACCGCCGGCCAGCGATTCGAGTTGCTCCAGGATAAACGCACCGGACCGCTGAACTTCAAGTCCGCGGGTATAAGCACGGGCAAACACGTCGCCGCTGGCGCAGGTCGACACCGGAATCTGGCTGAAGCGAAAAATGCCGTGCGGAAAGTCGTGCCGCACGTCGCGATAGACGCCGCAGGCCCGTGCCGCCACGCCGACCAGGCCCAAGGCGTCGCACGTCTCGCGAGACACCACGCCCGTGTTCTCGAACCGCGCCTGCACCGAGAGCGACCGCCAAAGCAACTCGACCGAACCGTACACTTCGGCCAAGGCGGGCGTCAGCCGTTCGATCAGCGTCTGCGTGCGGGCGTCGTCGAGATCGAACATGACGCCGCCGGGCCGCACCATGCCGCGGCCGAAGCGGCTGCCGCAAACGAGCGCCGTGGCGTTGAGAAAGTCGCCTCGCAGCCGGCCGTTGAAGGAAGCGGTGGGCAAGAAGCCGACGTCGCCGGCCAGAGCGCCCAGATCGCCTATGTGGTTGGCCAACCGTTCCAACTCCAAGGCCACGCCCCGCAGCGCCTCGGCCCGCAAGGGCACCGCCGTGCGGGCCAGCGCCTCCACCGCCTGGCAGTAGGCCGTGGCGTGCCCGATGGTCGTGTCGCCGGCCAGCGTCTCCATGTAATGAATGGTCCGCTGGTTGGGGCCGCCGACGAGCGAGCGCTCGACGCCGCGGTGCTGATAACCGAGCGAAATCTCCAGGTGAAAAACGTGCTCGCCGTTGCACTGGAAGCGAAAGTGGCCCGGCTCGATCACGCCCGCGTGTACCGGCCCGACGGCCACCTCATGGATCTCCGGACCGGTGACCTGAAAAAAGTCGGTGACACTCGGCAGAATCTTATCGCCGACGGCCCGCGACCAGGCATCGTGCCCGGCGCGGTACGACGGATGAAAACGAATCGGCTTGAGCCAGGGATGGCCGTGCGGCAGCACGCCCCATTGTTCGGCGATCTCGCGCTCGAACCAATGCGCCTGCGGACAGTCGGGCGTGAGCGAAGGATACTCGTCGGCGACATCGGCGGAGACGACCGACCAGGTTCCGGCCTCGTCGTCGGCGAGCACCGCATACAGCCGCGCCGCTTGCTCGATCGGCCGGCCGAACAGGGCCGAAATGCGGCTTCCGCCTCCGACCGCGTCGGCGACGTTCTGCCGAAAGCCGGCGATGTCGAGCAAGGGTACGTCGGCCAGGCGCACCGTCTCGCCCGGCCTGGCCCCGACCGCGTTGGCGGCAAGCGTCGTCATGAAGCTGCGCCCTCGCTCCCGTTGGTTCCACCGCCGGTGATCTGAAAGGCCCGTGCTGCTTCGATAATTTCGGCGGCCGGCGCCTTGCGAGTCACGAGCCTGCGGAACCGGGGACGACCCAAGGCGCGCGCCACTTGAGTGAGCAGCCGTGAGTGCCAGCGCGCCGTCGGCGAGACCAACACGAACAACGTGTCGACGGCCCTGCCGTCGCCCGCCGCAAAGTCGATCGCGTGTTCGAGGTAGCAGAGGCTCACTTGCGGCCCCGGTACGCTGAGCACCACGGGATAACGCGGATGCGGAATGGCGATGCCGTCGCCCACCGCGGTCGAGCCGAGCCGCTCCCGCGAGAGGAACATGTTCAACAACATTTCACGGTCGAAACCTTCGGGCAGCGGCATGCAGGCCACCACCGCGCGCAACGCGGATTCGACGTTCTGGCCTGGAAGCTGGTAGAAGATGCCGCCCGCGGTCAGCGCATCGGCAAGCGTGTCGTACTGCGCGGCCGAGACCCGATCGCCTTCGAGCAGCTCCGGCGCAACCGTCAGCTTGCGCAGCGTGGCCCACTCGAACAGTTCCGAGCGATTGAAGTGGTATCGGCCGCCGACGCGGTGGGCCGGAAGCTGCTCCTCGCGCACCCAGCGGCGAACGATCCGCTCGCTGACTTTCATCAACCGGCAAACATCATGCACAGTCAGTTGCATTCGCCCTACTCAACTCCGCCTTGTGAATCATTCATCGTCGACCACGCATCTTCTGGCAGCGATAAACGTAATCGATGGTTTTCGTCGGCTGCACGTGACCTCTGCAACTATCTAGTGATGACCGCCTTGGCCGGCGGGCGACGCGGCTTCCAAAGTCGCCGCGGTCCCGATCAAGTTGGCGCCCGCGTCGTCCGGTTCGGCGACGTCGCCGGTGACGCCGCTGCCGACCGTCATGGGAATGCGCAGCCGCATGCTGCTCTTGTGCCTTGACAAGGGACGCGTTTGATCCAGGCCCATGAGCTCCAGGCGGAAATCGCCCGGCCGCGAATTGAACTCGTCCATGTAATGCGCCAGCGTTTCCGAAGTGGTGTGATCGATGAGCGTCACATTCTGGCCCAAGTGCAGGTAAGCCACCTGCGCCTCCGGCGGCACACGCTGCAACTCGCGGATCACGTGAAACAGGTTGAAGCACACCAGCGGGCGATCGAAGAAGAGGTTATAGACTCCGTCGGAGCAGGCGCGCTCGCCCACGGGATTACGGAACAAGTTCACCAGACGCACGGGCAGTGCCGGCCGGGTGGCGTCGTCCGCACCGAATAAGTTGTGGTGCAGCCCCGTGTACCAAAGGTTCAGCATCAGCTTCAGGCCGATGCCGATGCCCACGCCGATCAGCAAGTCGGTGGTCACGGTGGCGAAGACGGTGACCGCGCAGATGAAGAACTGCTCGGCGCCGATATGCGCCACGTGCCGCCACACTTTGGGCCGGCAAAGCTTGAAGCCGATGAACACCAGGATCGACGCCAAGACGGCCGTCGGCACCATGTTGATCCAGGTGCGCGCGAACAACAAGAAGAACAGCAGGAAGCAGGCGTTGTAAAAGTTGGCCCATTGCGTGCGGCCGCCGCCGATGATGTTGGCCGTGCTCTTGACGATGCCGGGGATGATCGTCAGTCCGCCGAGCATGCTGGAGGCGACGTTGGAAACGCCCATGGCTTCCAGCGTGCGGTCGGGGTCCGACCGCCGGCGGAAGGGATCGATCTTGTCGACCGCGTTGATCGTCGCCAACGACTCCGTGCCGTCGATCAACAGCAGTGTGACCACCATGTATCCCAAGGGGAGCCAAAGGCGAACGTCGCCGAAGACCGTCGTGAACTTGGGCAGCACGATGCCGTTGGCCAGCGGAGCGGCGGGTACGTTGATCAAGTTTTCCGGCGCCAGGTTGAGAAGATACCGGCTGGCAAGCGTGCCCAAAAAGAACACCCACACCGGCGGCGGCAACATCTTGAATAAACGCCCCGGCACGGCCGAAAGAATGAACAGCGTCGCCACGCAGGCGATGCCGAGTCCGAACACCTGAACGTTCATCGCGCTCAGCTTCGAGGGAGTTTCAGCCAGGATTTCCCAGAACTCGTGGGCCTCGAATTTCTGTCCCAGCAACAGCGGGAATTGCTTGACGATAATCAGCAGTCCGATCGCCATCAGCATCCCTTCGATGGCGGCGGCGGGGAACATGGCGCTGAGCCGCGCCACCTTGAGCTTGGCGAGCACGACCTGCAACAGGCCGGCAATCGCGATGGCGACCAGCACCAGAGGATACCCCGCCGCCATCACCTCCTCGTTGGAAGCTTCGCCGCCCAAGTAAACTCCGCCCATCCAGGCGATGCCGGCGTAAATCGCGGGCGCCAGTCCCGCGGCCGGGCCGCTGATCGTGACGTACGACCCGCCTAGAAAAGGAAGCAGGAAGCCGGCGATGATGGCCGAAACGATGCCGCACACCGGTGGCGCCCCCGACGTGATGGCGATGCCCATCGAAAACGGCAGCGAGATCATTGCCACCATGAAGCCGGAGCGCAGGTCGTAGCGCCAGTGCTTCAATCCGGCCAGGCCGTTTTGCGGTTTTTCCAGGGCGACGGGCGGGGCGGCTTCCACGGAACCGTGCATTGCAGAAGACTCGCAGAGGAGGGAGGGACCGGGATCAGCATTTCGCAGCAAGCCCCGCGCTGCCGCCCAGGCATACTAAATAGTCAACGCATAGGCTGCCCCAGCATAATGCGGGCGAGGACCTCCCGCAAGTGCCTTGCAATGGCCGTGTTTTCCTTGAAAAACTGCAAGACCCAGGCACTCGCCCGCAAGTAACTTGTGCTAATCGCTCTGTTCAGCGAGGTGACGCGCCTCGCGCAGCGATCGCAACAGTCGCTGTACTTGCTCGTGTCCGGCCGCAGTTTGTGAGGCGACCAGGGCGCCACAGTTGGGGTACTCCACGATCGATCCCGGTCCGCCAAACTCGTCCCAGCTATTCGCAACCACATTGGCCCTGATGATCTCGACCAACGACGGATAATCGAACCGTGGCGCCGAGCGAACGTCGGCCGCCGCGGTCGCCAAGTCGAGCACGGGATAGACCTTCGTGGTCAGCATGTTCTCGGCCTCGGTCTTCGACGTGATCATGAGCACCTCGTTGTCGGGCACGTCAGATCGCGGCGGTATGTGCGAGCCGAGCACAAGGTCGCGTAGCAACTTCGCCACCTCGCAATGCACCGCGCCGGTTTGCTTGACGATCGACAGTCCGGCGAAGGGATGCACGACTCCGCTGCCGCCATTACGCTCCCAGCTTTTCGGTTCGACGATCTGCGGCAGCAGGTCGGCAAGTTCCGTCGCCCAGGTGTCGAGTTGCTTGGCATCCGCAGGCATGCCGATGCTACCCATTCCCATACCGCCCATTTGCGCCAGGATGCCGGACCGTTCGTTCAAGCCGAACCCGCCAAGACCCATCCACGTGCCCCACGTCGCCGGGGCGTTGAGACGGTAAATCCGGGTCGTTACGTCGTCGTCATCGTTTTCAGGTTCGGGCACCTGCGGTCGCTCGGCCAGTTTGAATTGTTTGTCGCGGGCGGCGCGCAGCGCGGAGAATAACTCTTCGATTTCTTCGTGGACTTCGTCGCTTTGCGGGATGATCAGCGCCCGGCCGGGATGGAACGAGCTAAAGCCTTGGTTGCCTACGTCCCATGTTGTCGGCGCCACGGTCGACATGATCAGTGATTCCAACGTACCGTAGTCGCTTTCCTGTCGCGAGGCGGGTTTGCCGTCGATCGTGAGCAGGTCGCCGACAAGATAAATCCTCGCAGCGATCAGGTTCTCGGCTTCTGTGTTGCTGGTAATCAACAGCCATCCATCGCGTACGAGATAGGTCAGATCGAGCTCGCGGAGAAGCAGCCGCAGGGCCGAGCGCAATGAAATATCTCGCACGCTGAACGTTATGGGCGCGTCGCTGCCGATGCTGTCGGCCAGCGCCTTTTCGTCGGCTCGCACCTGAATGTGGTGATGCTGGCGAACATGAGCCAGCACGTTCGCGAGCGGCTGCTCCTTGAAATCGAATTCCGTGGTTTCGTCCAATGCCTTGCGGATGCGGGCTTCGCCCGGCGTCGGCGCAGGCAGCGAGGTCTGCCCCCACGCGGTTGTGATTACAGAACGACCAAGCCAGCGCTGCGAGTGCAACACGATTGAGACGGGACATGCGGTCCATGACTCTGTTCCTCAAGGAGACGTGATCGCCAAACGCTCGCGGCTCGAACGGTCGCGAGGCAGACCGCCTTGATTGTAGCACGGCGGCAGGCGCAATGCCGCCCGGCCGGTCGCCACTATTCTGCCGGCTTGTTCTTATCGCCCTTGACGGCACGTTCTTTGTCGGCCAGCCAATTGCGGATCTGCCGCACGATGGCAGCGGGTGCGCGTCCGCGGACCTTGATGACATTCGCTTGTGGAACCACTTGCAGCCAAGTTGCCTTGACCACGCAGGCTTCGCCGAGTCCCGTGATCGCGTGGCCGCCGGGTTTTGTCGGAATCGCAAACCACCCGGAGCGAAGCGGCGTCTCGAAACTCGTGGTGCAGACGGCAACTCGCAGATCTTCGCCAGCCTCGATTTCGGCCTGCGAGTTCAGCACGACGGCGAAGTGTTCGCGCGCGGGTTTTCCGGTCGGGTCGTTGACCTGAGCCAGGATGATCGTTCCTGGGCGAATGGTTGGCTGCGCTGCCACAGATGTCTACGTGGAGGCCTCACCGGTGGAGAGAAGGTGCGCGGCAATGGCATCAATGCGTTGTGACGACAGCGCCGTACGTTCCAGCTCATCCCACTCGGCGTCTTCCTTGAGGATCTCTCCTGCTTCGTCGCAACAGGCGCGCAGCCGTTCGATTCTCGCAGTGTCGAAACCGTGGGCGTTGTATTCCCGCGCGATTCGGCCGAAACCTTCCAACGCGCGCACCGACGTTTGCAGCCACTCTTCGTACAACTCAATGATCCGCCTCTCCAACGTCTCATCGTATTCGAGGTCCTCTTTGGCGACCAACGTACGATAGTCGTCGTTGAGCTCCTTAATGCTTTGGAAAAGGTTACACCCTTGTGCAGCGACGTCGGCAAAATCGAAGCAAAGCACGGCGACGTCGTTGGGGCCGAGCACCGCGTCGTGGGCGACCTGGGTCCGATAAAGACCGGCGCGCTGTTCCAAGTAAATGAATCGGGCTTCCGCCGTTGCCATAATATGACGGCCTCCGGTCAACGGTACGCGAGTTTGGTGATTGTCCTCCATTGTAGCCCACGAACCTGCAACGGCCCAGCTTGGCCCCGTCGCCAATCGGATTTCTACAAAGGACCCCTGACGCCTGCCCCAGACGCCTGCTATACAGGGCTTGTTTTGAAATGGGAGTCGTTATTTCGAATGCACATCGCCGTCTTGGCCTCGCCCGATAGCTGGTATCTCACGGATTTGAATCGCGCCGCCGCCGGCCGGCACGAGCTGGTGCCGGTGACATTCGCCGAGTTGGCGGCGACGCTTTCATGCACCGGCGCGTCGGTCGCCAGCGGCCTGACGCGGTTGGAGGCGATGGATGCCGTCCTGGTGCGGACGATGCCGCCGGGCTCGCTGGAACAAGTGGTGTTCCGCATGGACGCGCTGGCACGCCTGGAGGCGGCGGGCACGCTCGTGCTCAATCCGCCGAAGGCCGTCGAGGCGGCCGTCGATAAATACCTGACGAGTGCGCGGCTGTTGGCTGCCGGCCTGACGATTCCACGCACGACGGTTTGTCAGACCGCCGACGCCGCGATGGCGGCCTTTGCCGATCTGGGCGGCGACGTGGTGCTGAAGCCGCTGTTTGGCGCCGAAGGCCGGGGCATTACTCGCTTGAACGACGAGGCGCTGGCGCTGCGGGCCTTCAAGATGCTCGAGCAGCTCGGCGCGGTGCTTTATCTGCAAGAGTTCCTGGCCCACGAAGGCGCCGATCTGCGGCTATTGGTGATCGGCCAACGCGTGTTGGGCATGCGGCGACGCAATCCGCTCGATTGGCGCACCAACGTCAGCCGCGGCGCCACGGCCGAGCCGCTGGAAGTGACGCCCGAACTGGCCGAGCTGGCGCATCGGGCGGCCTCCGCCGTCGGCGCACCGTTGGCGGGCGTCGACCTTTTGCCAGGAACCGACGGCCGCCTGTACGCCATCGAAGTCAACGCGGTGCCCGGCTGGAAGGCGCTGGCCCGTGCGCTGAACGTCGACGTGGCGGCCATGATCCTGGACTACCTCGCCACTCGCGTTTGAGCCGGTGAAAACTTGGGCTTTTGCATGGGTTGACGGTATTTTGCTTAAACGGTTTTTGTTCCGGCGAAGCGTAGGGTGGGACCAGCGAGCTTGCGAGCGCCGGCCCACCGTTTGCGACGTCGATTACGGTGGGCCGGCGCTCGCAAGCTCGCTGGTCCCACCCTACGGCGGCGGCATAAAAACGGTACAACTCCCAGAACGCCGCAAGGCCAACTCTTCACCGGCCCAGACTCTGCCCCAGCCACCGCCAATCTCTCATTCTCGGCCGCGTGAAGTATACCGTCGCTGGCGGGTGGTTGAAGCGAATGCGTGCGTGTTCGCGCGCATGTGCGCGCCGCTTTGTCCCGGTTTGAGCCCCCCGATGATTCGTTGTTGCCCAAAAAACACGGAGCGGGGCGTCCGAGCCCTAGGCGGCACGCCGTCTGCATAAGGGCGTGTACTTGAGCCGAGGCGCCGACGACGTCGCGCGGTAGGCCACCGAGGTTCCGGCGCGCCGGGACTGCGGTCGAAGGCGGTTAACGAAACACACAGAGGAGCCAAGGCAATGGCAGCCAAACCAAGAGTCGTTGTGATCGGGGGCGGTTTCGGCGGGCTGGAAGCAATCTTCTACCTGCGACACAAGCTGGGAGAGCGGGTCGATCTGACGCTGGTTTCCGACCGCCCGTATTTTCTGTTCAAGCCGAACACGATTTATATTCCTTTCGGCGCCGATCCCGAGCGATTCAAAATTCCGCTGGACCGCCCTGCCCGACGCAAAGAGATCACGCTGGTGCAGGACCGCGTCCGCGAAATCGACCCCCAGAACAAAACCGTCTCCGGAGAAACGTCGCGACTGCGTTACGATTACCTGGTGGTCGCCACCGGAGCAGCCATGCGGCCCGAGGAAATCCCCGGACTGAAAGAGCACGCGTTGACGCTCTGGACGCCCGACGAAATGCTGGCCCTGCGGGCGGCCTTGCAGCGGACGGTGGCCAAGGCCCGCGCCCACGAGCGGCAGCGAATCCTGTTTCTCGTGCCGCCCAACAACAAGTGCTCGGGGCCGCTCTACGAGCTGGTGATGATGATCGACACATGGCTCCGCGAGCAAGCGTGCCGCGCGGAGGTCGAGTTGGTGTGGGCCACGAAAGAGGACGGCTACATTCAGGCCTTCGGCCCGCGGCTCAATACCGTGGTGGCCCAGGAGTTCGAAGAGCGAAAGATCGAAGGGCACAAAGGATTCGTGGTCACGGGCATCGAACCGAAACAAGCCCTGTTTCAAAACGGCGAGCGGTTGGCCTTCGATCTGCTCGTCAGCTTTCCGCCGTACATCGCCGGCAACCGCTATCCCAGCCTGCCGGCCGACGAGCGGGGTTTTATTCCGGTCGTGCCCGACAGCCGCCGGGTGAAGGGGTTTGAGGAGATTTTTTCGGTCGGCGACGCGGCCGATTTTCCGATCAAGCAGGCGTTTTTGGCGCTGCTGCAAGGCGACGCCGCGGCCGATCACCTGGCGGCGGAGATTCTGCGAACGAAGCCGCAGGTGAATTTTGAGCCGATGAGCATGTGCGTGATGGAAGAGCTGAACAAGGCCACCTTCGCCCAGGTGCCGCTGAAGTACACCGGCGATCTCAAGAATCCGGTGGACGTGGAAACGGGCGACGTCGAGCACTATAAAGTGGGCGTCTCGCCCGTATGGCGATTGGGCAAGAAGGTGCTGGGCGTGTACCTCCCCTGGCGGTTCGGCCACGGCGAGCCGTTCCATGCCGGCCTGGCGTGGGGCGCGATGGACCTGGGCCTGAAAGTGATGGCCCGCGCGTTCGCGGACTGAAGTAGGACCGATTGAACCCGAGGTGAGATACGATGACTATCGAGCGTGCGCTTCGACTTGTGGCCGGGCTGGTCGTGCTGGTCAGCATCGCGCTGGCCGTCCTTCACAGTTCCTTCTGGTTGGTGTTGACGGCCTTTGTCGCCCTGAACCTATTGCAATCGGCCTTCAGCGACTGGTGCCCGATGGTCTGGGTACTGGAGAAACTCGGTTTGCCGCACTGCATTGATCGACGGCGCAAAACTTCGTAGGGTGAGACCAGCGAGCTTGCGAGCGCCGGCCCACCATGAAAACGACGTCGGTATCGGTGGGCCGGCGCTCGCAAGCTCGCTGGTCCCACCCTACCGCCGCATCCATCAATCGACGCACGACAAAGCACTAATACCCGGACGGGCCGCGCAGCGCGCCGCCCATGTAACCGCCGACGCTGGTGGCCGGATTCAGCCGGCCGTTGTATGGGCGCGGAGTGAACAGCCCGACGCCTGCTCCGCTCGACTGCGGCCAAGGCGAGACCGAATAAGGCTGGCGGCCCAGATAGACCGGCCCGCCACGGAGCAAGTCGTTCTGGAAACTGCCGGCCATGTAAGGCGCCATGGTTTGGGCGTCGAAGCGGGCCAGTTCGGCATTGTACTCGGCCATCTTTTCTTTGAGGTACCACCGCTGATACGACTTCGGCTCGTAGCCCAGCCACTGGGTTCCATTCCAGTAGGCCCAATGCCCCCCGTCGCGATAATACCACCAGTGACCGTTGTGAAACGAGTAGCGCCAGCGGTTGGCCGCGGAGCCTTGGGGCGGCGTTTCAGGCCGCTGCCGAACGTGCATTGGGTCGAGGGTGGCAAGCGGCCGGCTCGATACACCGCCCGTGCGCGGTCCCGCCGCCAAGACCGCGGCCGGCAAAACCGCCAACAGACACGCTGCTTGAAATCCCGTTCGCCACATAAAGATACCCCCCAGCACCAGATAAACCCCGTTGTCACTAACGCTGCAAATTATAAGCCGAAACCGCCAAGGCAGCATCGCAATGACAGATTTGCAATTCGCAATTTGCAATTTGAAATCGGTACGGCGCCCTCGCGTTCGGCCCAAACCTACTATTGCAAATTACAAATCTCAAATTGCAAATCGTGACCCATGCCCGCCCGTGCTCCGCGGCCACAGTTGTGAGCCATGCCGCTCACAACCGCTCACTTGCCGTTGGCCGGCCGAAGGGCCTTTTCAAGCGCCAACACCGCTTGGGCCGCGTCAATCAGCTTCTGGTTCTTGTCGGACGCCAACTCCTGCAAACGGCGGAAAGCACTGCGCTCGTCGATGTTGGTGACCTTCATCAACACGCCCTTGGCCTGCTCGATGATGCGGCGGTCGGCCAATGCCTGGCGCAAGTCGGCCGCTTCTTTACGCAACTCCATAAGTTCGGTGAACCGGCGCATGGCCAAAGCGATGGCCGGCTCCAACGCGGCCTTGCCGATCGGCTTGACCAGATAGGCCAGCACGTGATCGGCTTCCGCCCGTTTTATCAGTTCCGCGTCGTGATAGGCCGAAACCAGGATGATCGGCAGCGGACGGTCGGCACAAATCGCCTGGGACGCGTCGATGCCGTCCATGTCGGGCATCTTGATGTCGCTGATCACCAGGTCGGGCTTGAGAGCGCGGCAATGCTCCACGAGTTCGACGCCGTTTTCCGCCACCGACACCACCTGGTGGCCCAAGGTCGGCAGCATGCGCTCGAACCAGTCGCGCATGTCGGCTTCATCATCGGCCACGGCAATCCGCAAGGGCTCATTCATTCCATATCTCGGGGCAAGGTGACGACAATCTCCGCGCCGGGGCCGGGCTGCTCGACCGCTTCGATCAGGCCGCCGTGCGACTGGACGATTCTCTTGGCAATCGCCATGCCAAGACCCGTGCCTTTCGTCTTGGTGGTGTAAAACGGCTCAAAAATTCGCTTCCGCTGCTCCGCGGTCAGTCCCGGTCCGTCATCGCGAAAGGCGATCCGCACGGCGGGCCGGCCGTCGAGATCGGCCGCCGTGCAGGCCACGCTGATTTGGCCCTCGTCCGGGACTGCGCTGACGGCGTTTTCCAAAATGTTCCGAAACACCTGGTCGATGGCGAAGGGGTCGACGCGGCAGTGCATGTCGCCACAGTCGATTTCTTCGACAAACTCCACATTTTTACCGTGGCCGATCTGTGCGAGATGCGACCATGTTTCGCGCCACAGTGTACGCAGATCGCACACGTCGCGCTTCAGATTGATGGGGGCAGCATAGGTGCGCACCTCTTCATAGAGGTGCTGCAGGTGCTCCTGGGCCTTCTCGATGCGGCGGACCAAGTCGAGCGCCGCGGGCCGGTCTTCCACTTCCAAGGCCAGCATTTCCAAACAGGCCTTGCTGCGCTGCAAGGCGTTGCGGCTCTCGTGCGTCAGGCCGGTCATCATTTGGCCGATGGCCGCCAACCGCTCCGCCTGCAGCGCTTTTCGCTGCGCCTCGTTGAGCTCGGTCACGTCGTGGCCGATGGCCAGAATGGCGGGTTGCCCGTCGAAGTCGGCCAGCGTCTCCGCGTTCCAGACAATCGAGCGCCGCAGGCCGTTTTTGCACCGCAGCGTATCTTCGAAACCTCGGGCGGGCGGCGACTCGCTGACCAGCAGGCCGCGGACGCGGTTGTCGTCGAGCAGCGTATCTTCGAAACCTCGGGCGGGCGGCGACTGGGGACGGGCGGCGAGCATCCGTTGGATGAGCTTGCGGCGGCCGGCACTGTCGCCAAAGACGGTGGCGAAATCGTGTCCCAAGACTTCGGCCTCCGAATAGCCGGCAAGACGCTCCGCAAAGGGATTCACGTACAAGATGGCGCCGTCGGTCCGCAGAATGACCGTGAGTGTGGGGGCCGCTTCGACCAGCGTGCGAAAGGCGGCTTCGCTGCGGGCCTTGGCCTGTATCAATCGCCGTCGCTCGGCGGCCCGCTCCAGGCCCGCCCGCAACGCCACCGGGTCGATCGGCTTGATGATGTAATCGGCCGCGCCGTTGCGCAGCGCCGTGATGGCCCCCTCCAGATCGGCGCAGCCCGTGGCCACGATCACGTCGGCGTCGGGCGCCAGCCGCTTGAGCTTGGGCAGCAACTCTTCGGCGCTGCCGTCGGGCAAACGGCGGTCGAGAATCACCATCACCACCTCCGACCAGGCGCGCCGCGCGAGCGCCTCGCGCATCGTCCCCACGGCATCGACCCGGTAGCCGTCCTGCTCGAGGATATCGCAAAGATTGGCACGCGTGTCTTCGTCGTCTTCGACGACCAAGACCGTCATCGGTGCGCGGTCATTCATGCTTGGCCAGTTTTTCCAAGGTTTCCAACAACACGGGCATGTCGAACGGCTTGTAGCAGGCGGCGTCGGCGCCCTCAAAAAGCGTTTGTTCGACGAGTTGCTCCATCTCGCTGCGCAGGCCGGTGATGAGCACCGTGCGGGCCTGCGGGTTCGCCTGCCGCACCAGACGGAAAACTTCGGCCCCGCTGCCTTGCGGCAACTTCATGTCGATCAGCACCACGTGATGCGCGCGTCGCTGCAGACGCTCGGCGGCGTCCGGGGGGGCGTGGGCCAGACAAACGCGATAACCTCGCTCCCGCAACAGGTCCCACAGCGATTCGCAAAGATCGTGGTCGTCGTCGACGATCAGCACGACCGGCTGTTCCAGCGCCTCGTCGACCAGCCCCAGCAGTTTCGACAGATCGACGGGCTTGGAGAGAATCTGCCAGGCGCCGGCGGCGAGCGCGTCGCTGGCCGTGTGGCTGCTGGCGTAGGCGGTGACGACGATGGCCACCGTGCCCGACTGGAGTTTTTTGATGCGGCGATACAACTCCAGCCCGTCCATGCCGGGCATCTTCAGGTCGAGCAGTGCCACGTCGTAGGTGTATTGCTGGACCAGTTCCAGCGCGCTGGGGCCGTCGTAGGCCACATCGACCTGGTAACCCAGATCGCTGAGAATATCGGACAAATTGGCGCAGGTGTCGACTTCATCGTCAACGACCAAGATGCGCGGGGATGGAGGGGGCATCGTTAGGGTTCGGGGTTCGGGGTTCGGGGGGTTCAGGGTTCGGGGTTGGCCAGTCCCGAACAGTTGTAAGGTGGGACCAGCGAGCTTGCGAGCGCCGGCCCACCGCAAACGACGTCGCTATCGGTGGGCCGGCGCTCGCAAGCTCGCTGGTCCCACCCTACATGCGGAGCCAATCCAAAATCCAAAAAACGACGTCGCTATCGGTGGGCCGGCGCTCGCAAGCTCGCTGGTCCCACCCTACTTGCGGAGCCAATCCAAAATCCAAAATCGAAAATCCAAAATCCCTATCCGGCGGCGGGCAAACGCACGGTAAAGCGGCTGCCGACGCCGAGTTCGCTGGTCACGTTCAGCTTGCCGCCGTGCTTGTCAATAATCGATCGCGTGATGGCCAGCCCCAGGCCGATGCCGCGTGCCTTGGTCGAATAGAGCGGCTCCATGATCCGCTCCAGGTTCTCCTTCGCGATGCCCGCACCGCTGTCGGCCACGGTCGCGGCCACCTCGCCCTCGAGCGGTTGCGCGGAGATCGTCAGCGAGCCGCCCTGAGGCAGCATGGCGTCGCGGGCATTGCGTATCAAGTTGCTGAATACGATTTGCAACTGCCGTGAATCGCCCAGCACTCGCGGCAACGAAGCCGGCAGATCGACGGTCACGGTAATCTCTTCGGGCAGCGGGTTCAGCTCCAGCACTTCTTGGATGCAATCTCGCAGCAGAACCGGCTGTAGCTCGGGCACAGGCAGCCGAGCGAAGTCGGACAGCGCGCTGATCACGCGGTCGGCGAGGCCGATTTGGCGGTCGATCCGTTCCAAGTGCTGCTTCACCTTTTCAGGCGCGGGGGCGCGCGTGTTCAAGAGATAATAGATCGACGTCTTGACCACGTTCAAAGGGTTGCGCAGCTCGTGGGCCACACCGCCGGCCACCTGCCCGATGGCCGCCAGCCGGTCGCTCCGCTGCTGCCGCTGGCTGAACTCGGTCTGATAGGCGTCTTCGATGATCGCCAGGTCGAGATCCAAGAGCATGTTCAGCGAGCGGCGGGCGGCCAGCAAGTCGGTCATCTCGCCGGTCCAAGTCTGGTCCAAGATGTCTACCAGACCTCGCCGCAGCCGCGACAGCGCGGCGTTGGTGTAGACCTGCGACAGGCCGATTTCGACATGCCGCAGGCCCACGCGCCAGCGCCGCGAGACGTAGTCTTTGTCGTAACGGCCGGCCACCAGGTCGCGCAACCAGGCGTGCAGCGTCTGCTTCAGCCGGGCGACCTGCTCGGCGCCGCCGGTGATGACTTTGCGGGCTTCCGGATGGCGGTCGATCTCTTCATAAAAGTCGTCGATCAGGCCGACGACGTGCGGCTCGACCAGACCGGCGACGGCCGCCACGCGCCGCGCGTCGTCTTCGGTCCAGCCGACGTACCGCTGCAGTTCCTGGTAGAGCTGATAAATCTTGTTCCAAGGCATGAGCGTAATAGCAAAAAAGCCCGCCAGCCGCGTGGTTTACGGGCTTGCGAGCTTGGTTCCTCCGGAACGTCCGTCGCGAGCGGCCCAGACCCAGTTATCATAAGCGCAAGCGGGACCGCGGAAAAGGGTTCAGGGTTCAGGATGGTAAAGCTTCGCCGAACCCGGTACGCGGGCCCCGTACACCAACCCGAAGCGCCAGCGAGGAACGTGAAAAGGTGGCAAAACCTCGCTTGCGCTTCGGGTTAGTGTGAAAATGGGAACGGGTTCGGCGAAGCTTTACTCAGGATGAGGGATGAGGGATGAGGGATGAGGGATGAGGGACTGGCGCATGGCGCTATGAATGGAATCGGAATTCCCAAGGCCCAAGACCTGAACCCTGAACCCTGAACCCCGAACCCCGAACCCCGACGCCTCCCGCTATTGACAGCGCCCAGCACGACCTTTATGTTGAGCAAGTAGTGCGTACTCTTGCAGGGTGCGCTGCTGACAGGCCGATCATGCCCCGCAGTGCGTTTGCAGCCAGATGGGGTTTTGTCGGCTCCCGCCGCCACGCCAACTTGATTTGCGAGCTTGGCCCCGCCACGTGCCACGGCCCTCCGGCAGGTTCCGGAGTAAGCGTCGTTCCGTTTTTTCGCGCGGAGTCGCACGCGCTTGACTGCTGTCGACCCAAAACAAACAACAAAGGAATGTGACTGTGCTTGTTCTCAATCGCAAAGTGGGCGAGAAGGTGATGATCGGGGCGAATATCGTGGTGACGATCTTGGAAGTCAGCGGCAATACCGTCAAACTAGGGTGCCAAGCGCCGGCCAGCGTGCCGATCCATCGCGAAGAGGTGTCGCGCCGGTTGAACGGCCACGACGGCGCCCCGGCGCGGCGACAGAACGAATCTCCCTATTTTGCCGAGTGTGCCTAAGCATAATGGAGCAACCGTGCTCGTTGCTGTTGGTCGACGACGACGAGGAATTCCTGGAGATTCTCGTGCGTCGTTTCCAGCGCCGCGGACTCTCGGTGGCCAGCGCCACAAGCGTGCCAGCGGCGCTCGACGCCGTCGGCGGCAACGATTTCCACGTGGCGATCGTCGATCGTTCGCTGGCCGGGATGGACGGCATGGACCTGATGGTCCGTCTGCGCGAGCGGCAGCCGGGCATGCAGGTGATCCTGCTCAGCGGCCACAGCGACGAAGCGGCCATCGCCCTGGCCCGCAGTCGCGGCGCCTTCGACTATCTGGTCAAGCCCTGCTCGCTGGCCGACCTGGAAGCCGCCGTGGCCAATGCCTACCAGAGGATGCGGGATGACGTCGCTAGCGAATATCGCCCAGACGATTGAGGTCGGTCTTGCGGCCGATCACGAGCAGAATCTGGTCGTCGGTCAGCTTGTATTCGCCGTCGGGGTTCAAGGTGAGGTTGCCCGTCAGATGGTCTTTCACGCCCAGCACCAGGCAGCCGAACCGGCGTCGCAAGTCGACTTGGCGGAGCGATTGGCCCGCGAAGGCCGTGGGCACGGCGATTTCCACCAGGCTGTGGTCGGCATCGATCACTAAGGCGTCGAGCACATTGGGCCAGGTTATGGCGTCGGCAAGCTGCTCGGCCATTTCCGCTTCGGGGAACACGACCCGCTCCACGCCCAGATGCTTGAGGATGCGGCCGTGCTCGTCGGTCACGCCCTTGACCAGCACCCGTTTGGCCCCCGCCTCGCGCGCGTGCAGCGCGGCCAGCAACGACATTTCGATCTTCTCGCCGAGGCTGATGAAGACCGCGTTGGCCTGCGAGACGAGCAACTCTTCCAGCGTGCCGCGGTCGGTGACGTCGCCCACCACGGCTTCGTGCAGCACATCCTTGAGGGCCTCGACGCGCGCCTCGCAGGTGTCGACGCCCGTCACCCGGCAGCCGTTTTTCGCCAACCGCGTCGCCAAGGCCGTGCCAAACGATCCGAGTCCCAGCACGATGAACCGCTTGCCGTTCTTCATGTCAACCTATCAAAACCTCTTCCTTGGGATATTCTACCCGGTCGCGGCGGTCGCTGCGCGCCAATGCCGCGAACGCCGAGATCGGCCCCAGCCGGCCCAAAAACATCAGCATGATGAGCACCGACTTGGCGGCCGGACCTAACGCGGGCGTGATGCCGGTGCTCAGGCCGACGGTGCCCAGGGCCGAGCAGACCTCGAAGGCGGCGTCGAGAAACACGTGCTGCCCGGCGTGGTGCGGGGCATCCGCCTGTTCCATCACCAAGAACGCCACCAGGGCCGCCGCCGCCACTGTGCAGAACAGGAGCATGGCGGCCATCGCCGTATCGACGCTGCCGGGGGCGACCGAGCGGCGAAAGAAGTTCACCCGCTGACTGCCGCGAAATTTCGACCAGGCATGGCACACCAGCACCATCAGCGTGCTGACTTTGAAGCCGCCCGCGGTGGAGCAGGGGCCACCGCCGACCACCATCAGCAGCATCAAGAAAAACAGCGTGGCATTGGTCAAGGCCGCCATGGGCACGGTCTCAAAGCCGGCGGTGCGAGTGGTGGTCGATTGAAAGCAGGCCACCAGCAGCTTTTCTCCCAGCGGCATGTCGGTCAAGATGTTGTTCCATTCCAGCATCAGAATCACGGCGGCCCCGCCGAACAACAAACCGCTCGTGCCGATGATCATCATCTTGCTGTGCATGGTCAAGGCTTCCCAGCCGCGCAGCCGTCGCGAGCGAAACGCCGCGCCCAGGTCGCGAATCACCGGAAAGCCGATGCCGCCCAGCACGATCAGGCCGATCACCGTGCCGTTGACCAGCGGGTCGGCCCGATATTGCGCCAGACTGCCGTCGTCGAGGGCGAAGCCGGCGTTGCAAAAAGCCGAGACGGAATGGAAGCACGCTTCCCACAAGCGGTTCCCGAACGCGCCGTAATCATCGCCGCCCAGCCCAGGCAACGCCAAGAGCACAAAGCCGACGCCCTCGCACACGAACACCAAGCGGAGGATCTTCCAGATCATGATCCGCAGGTCGCGTTCGGCGCTGCCCAGTGTTTGCGTGAGCAGAACGCGGTGCCGCAGGCTCTCGCGGCCTCCCAGGCGCAGCACGACAAACGTGGTCAGGGTCATGATGCCGATGCCGCCCACCTGAATCAAAGCCAGCACGACGGCCTGACCGAAGCGCGACAGCTCGTTGCCGGTGGAACGGACGGTGAGACCGGTGACGCAGCAGGCGCTGGTGGCGGTAAAAACGGCGTCGACGGTACTGAGTGGCCGGGCGTCGCCGACCACGGCCTGGGGCAAGCTCAACAGCAGCGCGCCGCCGGCGATCAGGCCGGCATACCAGAGGAGCGCGGCGCGGGCCGGATATTGCAAAAGCGAACCCGTGAACCGCACCATCCGAAGTTGATCCTTGCCGTTGCCCTCCGAAGCCGGTCAGTTTACGGCATGCGCGGGAGAGTCGATAAACTGGGTCACGCTGTGGTGATCGAAATAGACGGGCATGAATCCCGGACCGATAAAGATGGCCACGCCTTCCCTGATGACGGTTGCCTCTGCGTGGTCGATCTCAATGCGCACGCCGGTATTGAGTTCGACCGTGAAAGGCTTGAACGGTCTGCGACGTATCATCGCCAGCAGCACTTTCCGAAAATTCTCTTCCGTCACTTGTTCCCTTTCTTCGAAGCCTGCCCCCGAGAGCTTGTTTTCATCACTTTATCCTTCATTCTGTGCTCGCCGCGTGGCGACGGCAAACCCAAATTTGGCGCCATCCCGGTTCACTTTAAGGGCTTTGACCGGAAATGACCTCAGACCCGAAATCAGCACCGAAGATGCGCAACTGCGGGGAGAGGCTTGCGACGGGAAAGCACGCAGTCGCTTCCGGCTCGATGACCGCTCCAGTTCTTGTTCCTCAGTCCTTTGGTAGGCTTCTTCCAGCGCCCGTGGGCACCTGAGGTTGAGCCGGGCGGGGTTCCGATCAGCACGTTCGCCTCGCGACGGAGGATTTCGGGTATCAGCCAGTCGTGTGAAATCGTCTCCACGGCGACGGGCAATGGGCCGCGATGCGCGTCGCTGCCCAGCGTGGCGAGCTCGGTTGGGATCAAGGCGCTGGCCTGGGCCAGCGTTTGCCGCGCCTGTTCTGCCTGGCCTAGTTGCTGTTCCGCCATGGAGCGGACTACCAAAGCCAGCACGCGAGCCTGCGCGTTCTGCTCGTCGACTTGCTCCGCCCAAGTAATGGCCTGTTGGAAGTTGCCCGCACGATAAGAAACCAGCGCGCAACAGGCCCGGAAAAACGCCCCATTGCCGCCCGGCGGCGAGTCCGCCGCCACCTGCCGCAGGCGTTCGACGGGCACCTCTGCCAGGTCGACCATGCCCGGCCGCAGCAAGCAAGCCTTGCAGACCCGGTCGGCCACGACGGCGTCGTCGTTGCCGCGGAATTGCCGCGTCATGTCGCGGCAGAACTCCCGGTAGCCGGCCTCGTCGCCCGACAATACGAGATACGGCGCCGCCCGCAGCCACGCGAACGTATCGTCCGGACGGAGCGTGATGGCCGAGCGCTGCGCCTCGGCCCCGGCTTGCCACTGGCCCGCGGCGGCAAACACTGGGGCGAGCTCCGCGTGCGCCGTCCGCAATTGGGCAACAGCGACCGCACCGCGCTCGCTCGCCAGCAGGGCCGCGAGAAACAAATCTTGGCGTGCGAACGCATTTGCATCAGGACTGACCGAGAGCCGGAAGCGGCCCAGATTGTGCCCGGTGAACCCGGACCTGGAGAAGTACATTTCGATTTTCAACTCGTCGTCCGCGGCGCGATCGATCCGCGTCGCCATGAGGGCGGTGTTGTTTTGGCCCGCTTTGGGGTGATTGCTCCAACCACCTATGGCATCGAAGTTGCCGTCGGTGACGCCGCGGACCCGCTGATTCTCGTTGTAGCCGACGATGATATCCGTCAGTTTCACTGCCGCGCCAGCGGAAAAAACGCGCATCTTATTCAAATGAAAGTTGCCGTTGTCTGGGAACCGTCCGGGGCCGTGGCGCGGCAATGAAGCATCGGCGAGGGCCTCCAGGCGGATGGCGGCGATGTGCTCGAGGTCGGTCTTCGCGGTGATGGTATACACATCGCGGTCCGGGTTGATGCCGCCGGCCAGAACGGAACCGTCCGGCTCGATCGTCAGCGTCGCCCCTCCTTCCGATTTCATCTCGAGCGGTTTCAGGACCGTCCAGGTGCCTTTGCTGGCCTCGTCGACCAGCACGCGAGCCAGCGAACGCGCGGCGGACGCGGTTGGCGCCAGCTCCAGCGATCTTTCAAGGTCGGCCCGGGCCTGGCTGGTTTGCCCCCGATCGAATAGAATCTTTCCGCGGGCGGCATAGACGCCAGCGTCCTGGACACCGGCCTCGACGGCCTGGTTGAGAAGTTTCAGGGCCTCGTCGGTACGATTCAGTGCGGCCAGTACGCGGCCGCGAACGGCGTCCGCGTCGGGCGAATCGACCCGCAGCGAAGCGAGCCTTTCCAAGTCGTTCAGTGCCTCGTCGTAAAGTCCGGCGTCGGCCAGCAGGTGGGCCCGTTCGACGAGCAGCTTGGCGTCGGCCGGCTCGTACTTCAGCGAGGCGTCCGGCACCGGGAAAGCAATCAGGGAGTCCTCTGAGAACGTGGCTACGCCGCGGGCGCCATTCAGGCGGCATTCGACTTTGAGTTGCTTAACGGTGTACGGCTTCGGCTCGCCAAAGACCGCGTTGTAGCTCGGCAAGCGAAGGCTGAGGAAGGCCGCCGATGGGGAGGAAACCAACTGCGCGTTGGCGAGCTGCTTCCGCAGCGCTTCGGTCACGTCTTGCCTCGTGCCCGCGACTCCATATTCGGCCCGGACGATTTCGATCTTCACCTTGTTGAGAGAGGCGTCAAGTTCCGCGATGCGCGGTCCGATCAGCTTCCGGGCAGCCTCACGCCATACGGCGGTTGTCACCGCCCACGACTGCCATACCTGCTGGACAGGAATGGGGCTGCCGGGATCCTGGGCACGCCGCTCCTCAAGCCAGCGCGTGACCTGCCCGAGAACTTTGCGAGCTTCTTCGACCTTCCCTTGATCGTAGAGCAGCATGGCGGCCAGGGCCTGCAACTGCCGATCGTCCGCCGACTTCGTCACCAGCGCCTCGGCCTCGTTCAGGTCGCCGAGGCGGTAATGGACGGCGGCGGTCATCGCCTCTGACCAGCGGGCCTCGACTCTTTTGGCGGCATCGAGCAGCCGCTGGCGGTTCGCGCCGGTGATCATTCCGGGCTGGGCAGCGAGAATTCGGACCAGCCATTCGGCCACCGCGGGCCCAGAGGCGGCGGGAGCTTGCCGCCAGAGGCGGTCGGCGGCGCTTCTGGCCGCCAGGGGGTTGCCGCCCAGCAATTGCGCGGCGGCGGCGTCGCGGATGCGCCAGAAATCATTCGGCGAGAGGAACATTTCGTCGAGCAACGTCTCGGCGCCTTGGTCGAAATGGCCCAGGCGGATCTGGATCTCGGCGCGGGCACGCTGGGCCTCGCGCCGCCGGCCGTCGTCCGGATCCAACTCGATCAGGCGCGTGTAATCGGCTTCGGCCGCCGGCCACTGGCCGAGCTTCACTTGCGCGGCGGCCCGCGTGTTCAGCAGCTCAATATCGTCGGGGACGTTCTCCAGCGCGCCGGAGAGCCGGTCGACGGCCGCCTGGAATTCGTTCTGTTCGATGTGCTTCGAGGCGAGGTATTTCGCCTGCCCGAGACGCAGCGGCTTGTCGTCTCCTCGCTCGCGCTTCGGGTTAGTGTCGGCAAAGCGCTCGAGCAGTTGAGGGAAAACGTCGTCAAAGGCCGCGGCCTCGCGGGCTGCCGCCGCTTTGGCCGTGTCGTCGGCCGCCATTTCGATGGCCCGCGCCATCGCGGCCAATGCCTTGTCAAGTTCGCCGAGAGCGCGGTAACACGCGCCCAGTCGGACCCAGGGATCGGTGACCTTTAACGCCGCGAGGCGAGGCTCTTCCAGGTCGAAAGCGGACGGATCGCCCGACAGCGACAGCCGGAAGCGGCCCAATCCGTGTTGCCGTGCCGAGAAATAGAGTTCGACCTTCAAATCGTCATCCGGAGCACGTTCGAGGCGCGTGGCAATGACGGCGGTGTTCGTCTGGCCGGCCATGCGAGCATTCCCCCAAGTTCCCGAATTGATCCGCTCGATCATTCTTCCAGCCTCATGGAACTCGTCATAGCGGACGACGATGTTCGTCAAAGCGACCGGAGCGCCGCCGGAAAAAACACGCAGCCCGTGAAGATGGAAATTACCATTTCCGGGGCAGCGCCCTGGGCCGTTGTTGGGCAAGGAAGCGTCGGGGAGCGCCTCCAACCGCATGGCGGTAATACGGTCGAGATCGGTCTTGGCGACGAGAGTGTAAACGTCCCGGTCGGGATTGACGCCGCCGGCCAGGATGGAACCATCCGGCTGGAGCGTGAGCGTCGCCCCTCCCTGGGACTTCATGTCGGTCGGCCGCAGGATGGTCCACTCGACCGGGTTGACGTCCAGCAACAGGTCCGCGAGATCTTTGGCGAGGCGCGAATTTGCCGGTTGCGCCTGTAACTGCCGCTCATAGAAAGCCCGGGCTTTGTCGGCCGCGGCCCGCGCTTTGGCAAGATCGCCGCGCACGTGGAAATGCCGGGCCAGGGCATCCGCGAAGGCCGCGCGAACACCAACCCGAAGCGCAAGCGAGGCAAGTTCATCGCCGCTCCTCGCTTGCGCTTCGGGTTTGTGTGGATCGGTGTATAAGCCGGGTGAGTCGGCCATCTTGTCAAGCGCGCCTTCGTAGGCAGACGCCTCGTTAAGAACCTTCGCCCGGCCCTCGCGGTCGCCGGCCAGATCGAACGCCTGGACGAAGGCGGCGGCGGCCTCGTCCAGGCGGCCTTGCCGAGCGTGGGCGGCCGCCAGCGAAAGCGCCAGATCGGCCAGGCCGCTGGCTTTGAACTCCCGCTGAAACCGGGCCGACTCCAGGACGTTGGCATCGTCCGTCACCGACAAGCGGAAGCGGCCGAGCGTGCGGTTCGCAAGCTCGTAGTGAAAATCCAAACGAACGGCCGCGGTGGACCCCGGCTGCCGCGTCCACGGTTCGCGGAGAGCGAACAGCGCGGTCGGAGTCCTCATGGGAGCACCCCCATTCGCCCATCCGGAAAGGTGTGTTTGAGAGTGAGGCAGGATGGCGTAGGAGACGCCGAACCCCGGCTGCGAGAAGTCGGCCAGCGCCGCGGCCCACGGCAGGCTGTTTCGGCCGTCGAGAAGCGAGATGCGACTCAAGACGAACGTGCCGTCCGGCGCGCGGCCGGGTCCGCCGTGGGGCAGGCTTGCGTCCGAGAGTGTCTCCAGGCGAAACGCCGTGACCGTTGCCGGGAGGTCGCCCAGGATCAGAGTGTAGGAATCGTGGTCGGGATCCGTTCCGCTGGCCAGCACGGAGCCGTCCTGTTGGAGTGTCAAGTCCGCGCCCCCTTCCGATTTCATCTCGATGGGCCGCGGCACGGTCCATTGTGGTTCGGGGTGCTCGGCGACGAGTCGCGTAAAAACATCGCCGGCCTGGGCCACGATCGCGAGCGATTCCTCCTCGCGCCCCTCGGCCAGCGCTTGCTTGCCGCTCTCGGCGAGGTTTTCGGCCAGGGCGATTTGCAGGCGCAAATCGTGGGGCCGCTTGCGGGCAAGGGCCGCCAACACCGCCTGATCGTCCTGAAACTGTGCGATGAATTGTTTCGCCGCGTCGCCCCGATTGTCCGCATTGCGCCCGGAGTAGTCCTTCCTCGCGTCGTCTTCCTCGATCCGATCAAGCGATCGCGCAAAGGCCGCGGCGGCTTCGTCCACATGCCCCTGCTGGGCGTGGGCCTTGCCGATGGCCAGATCCAGCTCGGCCAGATCGCGCGGTCTGAACCCCATGCGCAAGCGCTGCTGGCCGAGAGGGTCGGCGTCGTCCGTGACCGACAGGCGGAAGCGGCCCAGACCATGTTTCGCCACGTCCGCCGTGGAGAAATACATCTCGATCTTCAGGTCATTGTCCGCGGCGCGCCGCAGCCGCGCCGCGATCACGGCGGTGTTCGCCTGGCCCGCTTTAGGGTAATTGCTCCAGCCCCGCGCGAAATCGACGCTGCCATCGATGACGCTGCGAACCTGCCCCGACTCGTCATAGTCGACGACGATGTCGGTGAGCGCGGCGGACCTCCCGCCGGAGGAAAGCCGCAATTCGTTCAGATGAAAATTGCCGTTGTCGGGAAACCTGCCTGGACCGCTATAAGGCAAGGAAACATCCGGCAGCGCCTCCAGCCGAAGGGCGGTGATCCGCTCCAGATCGGTTTTGGCAAAAAGCGTATAGACGTCGCGGTCGGGATTCGCGCCGTCGGCCAGAATGGAACCGTCGTCGAGGCCCGTCAGCGTCGCGCCGCCCGCCGATTGCATCTCGCGCGGTTGGAGCACGAGCCAGCGAGGACCGGGATGCGACGCCAGAAACTCGTCGAACTCTCGCCGGGCCTGCCCCAATCGGGCGAGCGCCTCCGCCGGATGGCCGCGGTCCAACTCTTCGCCCCCTTGCCGCGCATGGGCGCGGGCCAGGGCCAGTTGCAAAGGCGCATCGTCGGGCCGCGACGCGAGCGCCGAGGCCAACAACTTCGGGAAGCCCTGTAACGACTCAACCAGCGATGCCCTGGCCACGTTCGAGTCGGCGCCGTCCAGAGACCTGCCAAGCCAGAGCGCGGCTGTGGCCTCGTCTCCCGCGATGGCAAAAGCGGCGGCCAGTCGCCCGGCGGGGCGGGCAATTGCGCGTGCTTCGGCGATCGTATCCGACCGCTCGACAGCATCGACCTGGTCGGCCGTCGAGACGCGGAAGCGGACGCCGGGCACGACGCCCGTGGCCGCACCCAAACGCAGAGACCACTTTGGCTTGCCGGCATTCTCCGCCGGCCGCTCGACTGTAGGGAACGTCCTCTGTGGCGTTCCGGGAGTTGCAAGTTGACGTCGCTTCGTTGCTCGCGGAACGCCACGGAGTGCGTTCCCTACAGACGTTTCCGCCGCGGCGGCAGACGTTTCAGCGGGGCGCGGCTCTTCGGCCAGAAACGGCACGAGCAAGCTCTGGCAGAGAATCTCCTTCGACGGATTCGGCGCCTTGTCGATCACTTGCTCGAACACGATGTGGCGAGAGTCATCCAGGATCCGGACCCTGAAATGATTCATGCGGCGAGGATTTTGGACTCGGTTCCAAACCCCGACGCGGTCGATCGCTTGCTGGCCGCCCAGATCGACTTCCCACCACGGGTTGCTGCCGTCTTTCGCGGCGTCGGTGTCGGCGGAGGAATTGGCGGCAGCGCTGGAATCGGTGTTGCCATCCACCGCGCGCCCGGCAACGGCGTCGCCGGAGGTGCTGGATTGCCGCGCTTTTTTTCCGGCGGCGATGTTCCGCTCGCCCTGAAACACCTGTAACTCGGCCAGATTGAGCATTTTCCGCTCGCCGTCGTACAGCCCTCGCGGAAACTGCTTGTTGCCGCCGGGCAGGTCGATGCGCACATAACGCCCGAGTGGCGCGCCGGATTCCGAGAGCGGCGCGCCCAAAGCCTGCATCCGGTATTCATCCGCCGCCGTTTCAACACGAACGGCTTTGGCGGAATCTGGAATCGCCAGCGGCATGGTCCACGTTACGTCGCTGGCTTCTAGCTGGCTCGGAGGGAGCACCGGCTGGTCGTCGGTCACCCAGAGGCGAAGCCGCTTCCAAGGAGAAAGCCCGCCGGCAGTGTCGAGACGCAATTGCCACTGACCAGTGCCCTCGGCCGCGCCGCCTTCGATTCTCACCAATCGCGCGCGGCGCGTGATTTCCAGCCAGGGATCCGGCGCCCGGTCGATCACCTGCTCGAAAACGACGTTCCGCGAAGCGTCCAGGATCCGGACGCGGAAATGGTTCAATCGTGTGCCGAGGTCGCCGTCGCCATCAGTTCGGTTCCAGACAACGATCCGGTCGAAGCCATGTTTCATGCCAAGGTCGAGTTCCCAGCAGGGATGGAGATCCTTGCCTTCCTCCGTGTGCGTGACTGAACCCGCCGACCAATCGCCACTCGTATTGCCGTCGACGGCGCGTTCGGGGGCGCCGCCGTATCCCGTTGTCGACTGGCTGGCACGCCCAGACCGCGCAAGGTTCTTCTCTCCGTCAAAAACCTGCACCTCGGCCAGGGAAAGGATCTTGAAGTCGCCGGTCTCTCTCTTCCTGGGGAATTGTTTGCTGTCGCCGGGCAAGTCGATCCGCACATACTGTCCGAAAAAGCCTTCGGCGGGCAGACGCGTCGAGACGATCTGGTACTCCTTGAAGGGGACGCCGTTCGCATCGGGCGACGTCTCGATGCGGACCGCGCCTAGGGAATGACCGGCGTCGGGCAGCGTGACGGTGTCGGTTCCCGGTTCGACCGCGATCGAATCGTCGTCGCCGAGGCGCAGGGCCGCGCCGCTTGCGGTTTTCAGTTCCGCGGGTCGAAGCGCGGTCCAGTGCAGATCCGGATCGCTCTTGTCGAGCAGCAGCGCCGCCAGCGCGGCTGTGGCTGGATCGTCGCCGGGATCGGCGTCGAGCGTCGCTTCGAGAAGTTTTTGAGCGCGACCGCGCACGCTGGTGGCGAGCTGCCGGCGCTCGGCCCCCGCCCGGTCCCCGTCACGGAGTGCAGGGGCTACTTTGAGCAGGCGCTCGGCGAAGTCGGTCAGCAGTTTTGCCGCCTCGGGATCCTGACTGGCGGCGCGCTGCCAGTCCGCGGCGGCGGCATTCCAATCACTCAGTTGCTCATAGGCACGGGCGCGGCGCGAGAGCAGCTCCGCGTCTAGACCGTGGGGCGGCC
>DATLUO010000265.1 GCA_035533075.1 Pirellulales bacterium
CCAGATACCGGCTGGGCGGCCCGGCGGCGTCGAGAGGAGCGATGCCGATCTTCCAGCCCTCTTGGCCGGGCGGAGGACCGGCCGCCAGAATGTCGCCGCTGGCGTCGATCAATGCCCGGTGGATGCCATGCCGCCGGAGCACGGCCATCGCCTGATCGACGGCATAGCCGGCGGCGATCCCGCCCAGATCGAGCCGCATGCCGGGCGCGAGAAGCTGGGCGGTGTGCCGGGAAGGGTCGAGTTTCAGCTTTTGGTAGCCCACCACCGCCCGCGCTTCGGCCAGCCGCTCGGCCGCGGGGAACTCCTTGTTGCGACGTGCCCGACGCCACAACCGCACGTAGGGGCCGACGGTCGCGTCGAACGCGCCCCCGCTCCGTTCGGCCAATTGTTGCGAACGCTCCAGCACCGTCCAAAGGTCGGTGCCGAGCGGCACCGCGCGGCCTTTGCCGGCCGTGTCGCTGAGCTTCGAGAGTTCGCTGTCGGGTTTGTAATCGCTGAGGATACGGTCGAGTTCGGCGATGCGATCGAAGGCGGCTTCGGCGGCGAGGTTTGCGGAGCGTTCTTGCGGTGCGTACAATGTGATCTTTACCGCGGCGCCCATCAGGGTCCGCTCGTAGGCGAAGCGGTGCAACTCTTGGTCGGCGGCAGCCGCCTGCACGGTTGCGGCGACGAGGAGTTGCACGAGCGGACAAGCTAAAATTGGCATGGCGGTTTTTGGAACATGGCGGGCAACCAGTGACGATGAGACTGCTTCATGAGCTTAAGCGATACAATGGCAATGGTATATGGACGGCCTGGGAAGGCCATCCTCCTGGCGAGTCTGCTTTGCCTTCGTGCGGCTCCCGCCGGTGCCGCTGAAAACGGCAGCCGTCCGGTGCTCAAGGTCGCCAATGCGGAGGCGAAGAGCGAGGCCGAGATGAAGCCCTACACCGACCGCATCAGCGATTCGGAAGCGAGCTTCGAGATGGTGCCCATCCGCGGCGGCATGTTTCGCATGGGCAGCCCCGACAACGAGCCCGGCCGGCAAGACGACGAAGGGCCGGCTCACGAGGTGAAGGTCGCTCCCTTCTGGATGGGCAAGTATGAAGTCACCTGGGACGAATATGAAGTTTTCATGTTCGCCCTCGATGTTGCCCGCCGCAAGATCGCCGGCAAGCAGCCGGGCGAGCTCGAGAAGCTGGCCGACGCCGTGACGCGGCCCACCAAGCCCTACACCGACATGAGCTTTGGCATGGGCAAGGGAAGCTTCCCGGCGATTTGCATGACGCAGCTTGCGGCCAAGAAATATTGCCAGTGGCTCAGCGCCAAGACGGGCCGCTACTACCGCTTGCCGACGGAGGCCGAGTGGGAATATGCCTGCCGGGCCGGCAGCCAGACCGCCTATTCCTTCGGCGACGACGCCTCGAAGCTGCCGGAGTACGCCTGGTTCTACGAAAACAGCCACGACTCCTACCACAAAGTTGGCGAGAAGAAGCCGAATCCCTGGGGGCTGTTCGACATGCACGGCAACGTGGCTGAATGGTGTACCGATCAATACGTGCCGGATTTCTACCAGGAATTCGCCGGCAAAACGGCCGATAATCCGATGGCCGTGCCGACGACCGTCGAGCCGTGCGTGGTGCGCGGCGGCTCGTGGGACGACGACCCGCCCCTCTTGCGGAGCGCCGCCCGGCGGGGGAGCGAAAAAGACTGGAAACAGCAAGACCCCCAGGTGCCGCAGAGCATTTGGTATTATACTGACGCGTTGTTTGTGGGCTTCCGCGTCGTGCGTCCGCTGGCTGTGCCCGGCGACAAAGACAAGGAGAAGTACGAGTTGAACCTCGACGTAATTGATACGAACAGGCAATAGGCATCAGGCATCAGGCATCAGGCATCAGGTGACGCCGAGACCCTGAACCCTGAACCCTGACGCCTGACGCCTGACGCCTGACGCCTGAAGCCTTTCACCCCCACGCCCCTTTTTAACGGAGAACCGAAATGAGCCATCCATCCGACCACACTCGACGCGAGATCCCTTCACGCCGCGACTTCATCAAGACTTCGTCGGCGGCCATGATCGGCGGCAGCCTGATAGGCAGCTTGGGTGTCGCCCGTAGCGCGCACGCGGGCGTCGACGAGACCATCAAGATCGGCCTGATTGGCTGCGGCGGCCGAGGCACGGGCGCGGCCAAAGATGTGATGAACAGCAACCACAAGGTCAAGCTGGTGGCCATGGGCGACGCCTTCGAAGACCGCCTGAACGGCAGTCTGCACGGCATCAAGGGCGAGGCCGAGAAAGAGAAAGCCGACCGCACCAAGCAAAACAAGCCTTTCAACTTCGAGGTCGATGTTCCCAAGGAGCGGCAGTTTGTCGGCTTCGACGCTTACAAGAAGGTGCTCGACGCCGGCGTGGACCTGGTCATTCTGGCCACGCCGCCCGGCTTCCGCCCGATCCACTTTGCCGCGGCCGTTGAGGCGGGCAAGCACGTGTTCATGGAAAAGCCGGTGGCCGTCGATGCACCGGGCGTCCGGGCCGTGCTCGACGCGGCGAAGCGGGCCAAAGAGAAGAACCTCGGCGTGGGCGTCGGTCTGCAGCGCCGCCATCAAAAGGCCTACATCGAGACCATCAAGCGCCTGCAAGACGGCGCGATCGGCGACATCGTCACCATGCGGGCTTATTGGAACGGCGGAGGCGTGTGGGTGCGTCCTCGCGAGCAAGGCCAGACCGAGATGGAGTACCAGATGCGCAACTGGTACTATTTCAATTGGCTGTGCGGCGACCACATCGTCGAGCAGCACATTCACAATCTCGACGTGATCAACTGGCTCAAGGGCGCCTATCCGGTCAAGGCCCAAGGGATGGGCGGCCGCCAGGTGCGCACCGGCGCGGACTACGGCGAGATTTACGATCACCACGCCGTCGAGTTCGAGTACGCCGATGGCTCGCGGATGTTCAGTTACTGCCGCCACATTCCCAACTGCTGGGACAGCGTCTCGGAGCATGCCCAAGGCACCAAGGGTTCGGCCGACATCAGCGGGCACGAGATCCGCGTGACGGGCGAAGACCGCTGGAAGTATCGCGCCGAGCGCGGCACGTCGGATGGCAACCCCTACGTCGTCGAGCACCAGGATCTGATCGCCAGCATCCTTTCGGGCAACCCGTATAACGAGGCCGAATACGGCGCGCTGAGCACGATGACGGCCATTTACGGCCGCATGTGTACCTATTCGGGCAAGATGATTTCCTGGAACGACGCGCTGAACTCGCAGCTCAGCCTGGGACCGAAGGAATACGCCTGGAACGCGGCCCCGCCGGTGCCGACCGTCGCCGTGCCGGGTCATACGCAGGTGGTGTGACGCAGGCGTTAGGGCGGATTATTCAGCGGCCCGCGAATTCGCGCGCAGGGCCACCGCGCCTTTCCGGCCGGCCTCGCCGGCTTGGCGGTCGCGGTACGTCATCGTCGGTGTCCGCCCCAGCCAACCGGCGGGCAATTTCATGGGATTCGTTCGTCGAGCGGCACATCCGGCCCGACCGGAGCCGCTGGACCTATTAAGAAGCATAGCTTGACCTCGGCACGGATGACCCATCTTCCCCCTTTGCCGCTGCGCACTAGACTTTTTATAGAGTTCCTGAAATTGCTTTACCGCCTACCCTCCTTTCACAGCGCCGCGAATTGCCGTGATTATCATTCTGAAACCCGAGGTCACCGAAAGACAACTCCAGCACGTCATCGATCGCGTCGAGTCGCTCGGCCTGAGAGCCCATCTCAGCCGCGGCACTTACCGCACCATCATCGGCGTGATCGGCGATGAAGCCAAGCTGCAAGCGTCGCCGCTGGAAGCCATTCCCGGTGTGGCCAGCGTCGTGCCGATCTTGCCGCCCTTCAAGCTGGCCAGTAAGGAGGCCCAACCGGAGCCGAGCATCGTCGTGGTGGCCGGCGTCAAGATCGGCGGCGGCCATCTGGCCATGATCGCCGGCCCCTGCGCCGTCGAGAGCGCCCAACGGATGGATGTGATCGCCAGGGCCGTCAAGGCGGCCGGGGCGAACCTCTTGCGCGGCGGCGCCTTCAAGCCACGCACCAGCCCCTATGCCTTCCAGGGAAAGGGCGAGGAAGGCCTGAAGATTCTTCGCGATACGGGCGACAAGTACGGCTTGCCGGTCGTCACCGAGGTGATGGATCCCCGTCAAGTCGTGCTGGTCGATCGCTATACCGACATGTTTCAAATCGGTGCCCGCAACATGCAGAATTATCCGCTGCTCACCGAAGTCGGCCAGACGAACAAGCCGGTGCTGCTCAAGCGCGGCATGTGCGCTTCGGTCAAAGACCTGCTGATGAGCGCCGAATACATCTTGTCGGAAGGAAACTCCAACGTGGTGCTTTGCGAGCGGGGCGTGAAGGGCTTCGACGCGACCACGCGCAACCTGTTCGACGTGGCGGCGGTGCCCTTGAGCAAGTCGCTGTCGCACCTGCCGATCATCGTCGATCCGAGCCACGCCACCGGCCGGCCCGACTTGATCGGGCCTTGCGCTCTGGCGGGCGTGGCCGCCGGCGCCGACGGCGTGCATATCGAGGTCCATCATTGCCCGGAGGAGGCGTTTTCCGATGGTCCGCAGGCGCTGTTGCCCAAGCAGTATGCGGAGGTGGCCGCGCAAATCCGGTCGTTGGCCGCCTTGTTCGGCAAGCAGGTGTCGCGCGCCGAAAAAATCGAAGATTACGCCGCGGGGCGGGAACTGGCGCTGGCGGGAGTCCGATGAGGCGGCGATTGCCGTTTTGCCTGGCGGGGGGTCCGGCCCGGCCCGCCGCCCATGCTTCTAGTGAGTGCGTTGCTCCGGCGCCGGCAGTTGCCCAATCTGATGAGCTGGCGGCGGTACGAAACGATATTCGCCGCCGGTCAAACGGGCGATCTGCTCCAGGTCCCGGCAGCTCCGGGCATCCTCGTAGGCGATGGTATGAATCGGCGTGCGGGCGCCCTTCTGCCGGTCGATGAGTTCGAAGACGCTTGTCGCTTGCTGATCGAACCTGCCGTCGGACAACAAGAAGAGCGCGCTCGGCCGCATCTTCAGCGCAAGCTGCAGGGCGCGGCGCGGATCGGTCGATTCGCCGGTGCGGACGGAGGCCAGCCAGGCGTTCAAACGGCGTTTGTTTTCGGGTGTCGCCGGCAAGGCCCGCGGGAGAACCGACTCGTCGTCGAACATGCGGCGCGTCTCACCGTTGAACAACACCACATAGAACGACTGGCCGGGCGAGAGCCGTTCAATGGAGGCCCTCAACTCCGCCAACGCCCGAATCAAGCGGCTTATCTGGCCGGGTCCTCTTCCCCAGCCGATATTCATGCTGGGTGAGATATCGACGACGTACACGAATTGATCGCCAAGAGCCGCCGTACCGAAAAACGACGCTCCTTCCGTCGAGCTTTGCGGAGTGCTGGGCGGATTGTCGGAACGGTGGGGCGCGTCGAGCCAGCACACTTCCGGCGCCACGGCCTCGATGGCATGATCCGATTCGGCAAACGGGGCGCTTTCCAGGGCCAGGATGTCGCTGGCATCCGGCGGCATCACCCACTCGGTCGTCACGAGAATCTCCGGCTCCGGAAACGGCTCCGCGGTTCCCACGGCGAGCAGCAACGTCTGACCCGGCCCGAAGAGCACGGAGTGCATGAGAACGGTCAATACCACAAGGGCGATTACATGGACCGTCAACGACGTCAGCAGGCTGCGTCGAAGTATGCGGCGTGACAAGCGGTCGGTGGCCATGGCGGCCTCCCTTGCGGAGAGCGGGCGGCCGACGGAGTTCCGCCGCCGACTCCCGCTCAAACCGCTTCTATTGTCCTTCCACTGCTGGGAAAACGCAAGCTACCGCGTTCGGCTTTTGGCCGCGATTTCACGGGTCCAGAAGCTCGAGCATCCGGCCCTCGATTTCCAGCGACACTCCCTGGCAGTCGAGGTCGATGGAAACAAGCACTCGCGAGGCGGGGCAAAGGCGGACCACGCTTCCTTCGACGCCGGTCAACACGCCGCGTCGCACCCGCACGCGGTCTCCCGGTCGAATGCGTGGCCGGGCGGTGGCACAAGGCATCGCCGCGGGCTGCGGCGACGCCCGGCCGAAGTCGTCGGCCGAAAAGAAAAATCCTATGCGGTTCCTGCTCATCCTGGTGTTCCTCTGGTTCCTTGCGGCGGTCATGGCCCGGCGGTGCGACACCAGAAAATGATAGCCCCCGGCAGCCGGCAAGGAAATACGCCGTCAAGCGTAAAACTGCTTTTTGTAGCAATTATGAGAACGAGGCGCAAAGCGCCGGTTTTATTGAAATTCGGAGGCGGGCCCGCCTGGGACGGTCTTTGAGAGAGGCTCCCGGCGCGCTCCGCGCCGATGTTGACACCGCCCTCAGCCGCTCGCCACGCCGGTCGGGCGGCGGCGCCGCAAAAAGCCGAACCCCAGCAGCGGCAGGCCGCTGGCCAGCAGGGCCAGCGTGCTCGGCTCGGGAACGCTCGGGTCGACCGACGAATTCACCTGAACGATGCCGGGCGAAGTGAATTGAATCGTTTCCGTCAACGACAGCGAGAAAGGCTGCGTCTGTGGGGCGCCCGCCAGCGAGACCAACGCCGACGGCGAAGACCCCAGGGTTGAGAAGATCCCCGGCCCGCTCCCATACGACAGTGTGGAGACACCGCTGCCGCTGGTCCGTCCCAGGTCGCTCGTGTCCAAGGCGGCGGTCAAGCGAATGTTCTCGCCGGGGGCCACGGCGCCGTCCGTTGCCAGGGCCAGATTCACCCACGTCGGCGAAACGGCCGTCGACAAGGTGGCATCGGTCTGCGTCACCGTGACCGTCAGCGTCAGCGGGGCGCTCGGGCTGACCAGGACGGCGGCGAGGGTATTAAGGTCGAAGTAAACGTCGGTCGGGGTAACGATATCGACGGCGGTGCTCACATCCAGCATCGAGCCGCCGAGCAGGCCGACAAAAGCGAGCGATCCGGGAGCGAGGGCCACGCCGTCGCCCGAGTTCGTGGTGCTGCCGTCGGTTTCGCTCACGGTCATGGTGAAAGCCGCCTCGGCCGGCGACGCCGCCAGAGCGGCGACCACCGTGGCCGCGGCCAGCAAACGCGTCTTCGTTCCGATGTGCATGTCAATCTCTCCCAAAAAAGGAATCGTGTCTTTCCGTACCAGCAGCGCGTGAAAACGTGCCGGCCGCCGAGCAAAACCGGCTCTCGGGCAGATAGTTCGAGCCAGAAGTCTCCGTGCTGCTTCGCACCAGCGCACGACGTGGCGCCGCGGCGTTCGTTGCCGCCCATGCCTTTTACGCACGAACCAACTCAAAGAAGGGACGAGATTGAACGTGGATTGCAGTGAGACGCGCCGGGCGTGGTTCGCTCAGGCAATCGGCTCTTGGCGGGCTGCACCCAAATCGGCAAACAGTTTCCCCAATCTTTGCACCTGCCTGACGCACGCGTGCCCCAGGCAACTCCTCCAGTACGGTTCCAAGTGATAAGAATAATCGAGCGGGTGCGGCCGTCAATAGCCAAATTGGGCCAGATACCGCATAGCCCAGAGGTCTTGGTCCGCGTGAAGTGGTGCTAGCGCGAGCCCGGCAAGACTGCGCCGCCGGGCGATTGCGACCAACGCATGGCGTTGCGGTTGGAGTAATAGGCCACCAGAGCGACGACATAGTGAAGCCATGCCAGGCCCGATAGCACCGCTGTCAGCGAGAGCACGGGGAGCACCGACCCCGGCTCTGCGTACAAGCCTCCGAAGTCGTAATTCCAGCCCAACACCATCGCCAAGCAAAGCAACATGGCCGAGGGCATATCGGCGCCACAAGCGGGGCAGGAAATGTTCATAAATCACCTCGGCGTTCAGGGCAAAGCGATTTTAACTGAGAATCACGGCGCTGCGAAGCGGGCGCACGCCGGGCCGTGCGAGATTTTTTTGACCGCGCTTCATTCGCAACCTAGCCTTTTAATGTCTCGGCGAAGAAGCTCTTCCTAGCCGAACGAACAGGCCTCCGTGGCACCTCGTCCCTCACGCGACGGTTCCGTCGCTGAAGGCGCTGCGGCCGCCTGAATGTCGCGTTTCACGTCTTAACAACCACTTTCTTTTGCAACCGTTGCCGACAAAGCGCGCGCGGCCGGACCCGGCCGTTGCGGGTGGCGGCGCTTTCGGACCGGCCAAGGTGCCCTATGCCGACGTTTCAACTCTGTTGCGCCAGCGAACTCGACCCGGCGGAACCCGATGGCGATTCGATCGCCTACAAACTCGCGGAAAACTTTCACGAGCGCGACGCCGCTTTTCGGCTGGTCTATCACGCGTATACCCGCGCCGGGCTGATCGAAGACAATCCTCACGAGATGCGGGTCACCCCGTACCAGTTGCTCGACACGACCGACGTGATCGTCGCCGTCTGTGACGGCGAGGTGATCAGCACCGTCAGCCTGGTCTGCGACGGCGACCTTGGCTTGCCGATGGAAGGGATTTACGGTGACGAGGTCGCGAGGTATCGCCGGCGGGGCATTCGCGTGGCGGAGGTCTCTTCGTTGGCCGACCGGCGCAGCCAGCTTTCGCGTACCTTGCCGGTGTTCGTGCCGTTGATGCGGCTGATGGTTCAGGCCGCCCGTTATCGCGGCGTCGAAGAACTGCTTGTCGCGGTTCATCCGCGACACGCTCGCTTCTATCAGCGGTTTCTTAGTTTCGAAGCGGTGGGCGCGGAGAAGTCGTATCCGCTGGTGCGAAACAATCCGGCCGTGGCCCTATCGTTGGATTTTGCGCGTCTCGACCGCGTTCGTCCGGTGAACTACGAGACTTTTTTCGGCGCGCCGCTGGCCGAGGAGCAGCTTGTCGGCCGGCCGATGTCCGATCGCGAACGGCGATGGTTCGCGCCCGCGGCGGAGTACGGCGGCGGTTTCACGTTGGTCGGCCCCGGCGACGAGGCGAGGCTCCGCAACGGCGCGGCGGTGGCGTGAGCGGGTCGCGACGTAATGCGGCAAGGCCCAGAACGGCAGGTCGGGCCGTTCATGGTGTTCGAAGTGCGCCCAGGTGTTGTGCGGCAGGAAAGCTCGCTGCCACCAACGCGGTCGGCAGCGGTGCGTGCCCGTCGTGCCCCAGTGTTCGGTGTAGGCGCGCAAGCGGAAGAACGCCCAAAAGCTGGTGAGGAAGGCGGCATGCCACAACAAGACGGCCCACAACAGGCCGCACCAGTAGGCGGCAAAAGCAATGCCCGACCAGAACAGGGCGGGTCCGAGCGGGCTCGGCCGGTAGTGTTTGAAATACCAACCCGACTCGATTGCGCCCAAACCGATTAGGTCGAGTAGAAACCAGCGCACGACGTTCATCGCCGTCAACGGCGGGTCGTCGCCGGGAGCGATTCCCTTCCAGCCCGTCTCCGGGTCGTCGACGGTCCCCACATGTCGATGATGGGCGAAGTGGAACCGGCGGTAGGGTTCCAGGTCGGTCCACAGCGGCCAAAACGAGAGCAGACAGGTAAGCCAATCGTTGGCCGCGCGATCGCGGCATATCAAGCGATGCGCGCCGTCGTGCCCCAACAGCGACAAGGCGTGTTGGCGGTTCCCGACAATCAACCAGGCCACGACATAACCCGGCCAACGATCGATGACGTGCGCCGCGGCAAGACTGGCCAGAATCACCGACCAGTCCGCAGCCGCGGCGCGCAGCCAATAGCCCGCTCGACGTTCTTGCAACATGACGCACGGCCTCCGCGCAGGAAGTGTTCAACGACCCACGGCCGGCTTGCATTAAACGTGCCCATGTTCGCTCGGCAAAACTGACGACTGCCTGAAAAAGCGATCTTACTTGGCCACCCCGCATAACGAGCACTGGCGCGACGCTTGCTCTAATGCGTCGCGGACCAACCTTGACCGACGGAGCGAAAATGCCGGCCCAAGTATTCTTCCGAACAAAGAACGTCGAGGGCGGCGCGACGGCTCCCATCGTTTGCAAAACCGCGACGACGCAGCAGGAGCGCGCCGGCGCCTTCCGATTGTTGTACGAAGCCTACGTCAAGGCCGGGCTGATGGCGGCCAACGGCTATCAGATGCGGGTGACGGTGCATCACCTCTTGCCGACGACCACGCTGTTCGTCGCCGTGCAGGCCGACGAAGTGGTCGCCACGATCAGCTTGATCGGCGACGGCCGGCTGGGCTTGCCGATGGAGTGCGTATACGGTCCCGATGTCCAACGGCT
The DNA here is from genome assembly GCA_035533075.1 of Pirellulales bacterium. Classification (NCBI taxonomy): domain Bacteria; kingdom Pseudomonadati; phylum Planctomycetota; class Planctomycetia; order Pirellulales; species Pirellulales bacterium. The sequence goes on from DATLUO010000265.1 coordinate 10,170, forward strand.
GCGCGAGCCAGCCTGCTGGTTGGGCGAAGTGTCGTGCTTGGCCTGCCGCGAGCGGCAGCTCTTCTCGCGCTTGGACATGCTCGTGAGCCTGATGGGCCTGACGCCTAAAAAAGATACCCGGAATCTCGTTGACGCGGTGGCCCAGCCTACTTTCAATGAACAGAACCTCTTTCGCCCCCGTAGGCGACTTGGGCGAGAAAAGGGGCTCTTTTGTGCGTCGGGCAGACACTTTGTGCGTCGGGCAGACAACGGAACGTCTTTACCCAAACCCCCGCGCGCCATGCGCCCTATCTCATTTTCCCCCACTCCGACTGGAGGGCGGCGGAAAAATGTGCCGAAAAAAGAGGAGCGGCCGTAAGCTTGATCGTCTATTACCTCCGCGCGCTAAGGCTCGCTTGTCGAATCGCTCTGGCTATACTCATGCAGCGCGCCACCGACCAATTCTCCGACCACGAACTGACCCTTCGGGGCGGATCGTTGCCCCCGTCCATCTTGCTCAGTTTGCGCCACTTTGCGCTTTTACGCCGATGTGTTGGCAGTTTGGGAATGATAGAAAAGGTGAAGCGGCCCGATGGCATGTCGCCGTGGGCCGTGGAAAACGACGCGGGTCTCGTTATCGAGAGCTGCCGTGTCTCGCCTTTGTCCGGCGTCGGTTGCTCTGGGGGCCCGCGGCAGCCCCACGGAGTAACTGCCATGGTGTCTTCATCTTCCTCTTCCCGTCTGGCCCGTCGTCGTCCGATCGCCGCCCCGCAAAACCGCATCAGCCCGTCGCTCTTCGCGCCGTCGGTGGTCGTGCCGGAGCCGTTGGCCGAGGCCCGCATCGTCTACAAGGTGGCCGACAATCAGCACGAGCGGGCCGGCGCCTTTCGTCTGGTCTACGAAAACTACGTCGAGTCGGGCCTGATGCGTCCCAACCGCTTCCAGATGCGGGTCATGCCGCACCATTTGCTGCCGACCACCGCCACGTTCGTGGCGCTGCACGCGGGGCGGGTCATCTCCACGCTCAGCCTGGTGGGCGATGGCCGTCTCGGCCTGCCTTTGGACCGCGTGTATGGCCCGGAGGTCGAGGCGCTGCGCGAGCCGAGCACCTGGCTGGGCGAAGTCTCGGCCTTGGCCAGCTCGTCGGCCGATTCGCGTTTGGGTTTTGAGGCGGTGCTCGGCCTGATGCGGATGATGGCCCAATTCTCGCGGCGGCACGGCCTGGACCATCTGTTGGTGGCCGTTCACCCGCGGCACGCCCGGCTCTACCGCCGCGCGATGGGTTTCCGGCCGCTGGGCGAGGAGCGGGCCTATCCGGCGGTCTGCAACCGGCCGGCGGTGGCCTTGCACCTCGACTTGACGCGGCTGGAGCAGGCGCCGGCCGAGAACGTCGCTTTGTTTTTCGGCGAGCCGATTGCGGAAGAGCACTTGCGTTTTTGCCCGATTTCGGCCGCCGAGCGGCGCTATTTTGCGCCGGTCGTGGCCTACGAAGCGGACCAGGCCGCGGCCGAGCCGCGCGAAGAACTGCTGGCCTGCGCCTAGCGGAACCACGGGGTTCAGGATCCTGGCACCCCGGCGGAAAAAAGCGTAAATTGCCTAGAAGCGGCATTGTCCATTCTGCGCCGTTGGCGCTGCGCTCGCATCGGGAGAATTCGGCAAAAGCCCCATCACCGCTTCAATCCCCAACCGCCAACCCCCAACCCCCAAAACCAAAAACCTATCCTTGAGATATGTGGTCCCTTGCCCTGCGAACGCTGATTGCCGACCGCGGAAAGCTGGCCACCGCCATGGTGGGCGTGGTGTTTTCCGTCGTGCTCGTCAACGTGCAAGGCGGCCTGTTCAACGGGCTGCTGGGCAAGATCGGCTTGCTGGTCAATTCCAGCGACGCCGATATCTGGGTCGCACACAAGTACGTGCATAACATCGATTTCCCGCTCGACATCCCCAAGCGTTGGATGTATCGCATTCGGGCTGTGCCCGGCGTCGCGTTGGCCGTGCCCTACGTCATTGGATACGGCAACATGACGCTCCCCAGCGGAGGTTTCGAGGGGGTGGTGGTCGTGGGGTGCGACCGCAAATCGTTGCTGGGCGGCGCGTGGAGCATGGACCAGGGCAGCGCCGCTGAGGTCCGCCAAACAGAAGGGATCATCGTCGATTGCTTCGAGGAAGCGAAGCTCGAGTACCCTGCGCTGGGCGAGGTGCGCGAGATCAGCGGGCGGCGGGCGCGCGTCGTCGCCAAGAGCCGCGGCATCGTGGGCTTCATGGTCAACCCTTATGTGTTCACCAACCTCGAACAGGCGGCCAGTTATCTGCGAAAGCCGGCCGACCGTTGTTCCTACTTTCTAGTGAAGCTGCGACCCGGCGCCGATGCCCAAGCAGTCTGCCGCGAGATCAACCGGCGAATTCCCGAGGTCGATGCCTTTCCCAGTGCGGAGTACGCTCGCAACTCGATCGACTTCTGGCTCACGCGCACCGGCCTGGGCATCAGCTTCGGGGCCGCCACAATGCTGGGACTTCTTGTGGGGCTGATTATCGTCGCGCAAACGCTCTACGCCTCGGTTTTGGACCGCCTCAGCGAATTCGGGGCGATGAAGGCCATGGGGGCCAGCGAACGGCAGATTTATGGTATGCTGTTGGCGCAGGCGATCACCATGGCTTTGGCGGGCTCGTTGCTGGGGCTGGAGGTCGTATTCTTGATCCAGCGCACGTTCAGCACTCCGCACGCGCCGATCGTCATTCCCTGGTGGCTGTCGCTGGGAAGCTTCGGCCTGGTGCTCGCCATCTGCCTCGTGTCGTCGGTGTTGCCCTACCTGCGAATTCGCAGGCTCGACCCCGCCATCGTTCTGAGGGGATGAGCCATGCACACGACACCCACCATCTTTGCCCACGACGTCCACAAAAGCTACACCACCGGCGGCACGACCACGCCGGTGCTCGAAGGCGTGGAGCTGGAAACGTTGCCCGGCGAGTGCGTGTTTCTCGTCGGTCCTTCGGGCAGCGGCAAGAGTACGCTGTTGTCGATCCTGGGCTGCATGCTCACGCCCGACCGTGGCCAGGTCAAGATCGTGGGACAGGATCTCGCGCGTCTCAACGACATCGAGCGGGCCGTGCTGCGGCGCGACCGGATTGGCTTCGTCTTTCAGCGGTTTCAGTTGATCCGTGGATTGAACGCGTTGCAAAACGCCTGTCTGCCGCTCACCCTGCGCGGCGTCGCGCCCAGGCCGGCGCAGCGCCGCGCGCTGGAGCTGCTCGAGGCGGTGGGGCTGGCCGACAAGGCCAAGGCGCACGTCGGCAAGCTCAGCACCGGGCAGTGTCAGCGCGTGGCCTTGGCACGGGCCTTGGCCGGCGATCCCGACTTGATCTTGGCCGATGAACCGACCGCGTCGCTCGATGCCCAGAACGGCCAGGAAGTGATGCGGCTCTTACGCCACTTGACTTCGGAACGCGGCAAGACGGCGCTGGTCGTGACCCACGACTCGCGGATTTTCGCCTTCGCCGACCGCATTTTGCACCTCGACGCCGGCCGCATCGCCGAGGTGGATGCCGACCATCCGCCGGCCACCGCCGGGGCCGTGCCGGTCGCTAGTAGCTAGTGGTTAGTGATTAGTGGTTAGTGATTAGTGGTTAGTGATTAGTGGTTAGTGATTAGTGGTTAGTGATTAGTGGTTAGTGATTAGTGGTTAG
>DATLUO010000266.1 GCA_035533075.1 Pirellulales bacterium
TCCCAAGCTCGCTGGTCCCACCCTACTCAACTTTGGGACACTACCCACAAGCATATCACGTTGACTGCCCACCGTTTGCAATATAGTCTCGCGGTTATGCCGCTGCTCGACCACTTCCATCCACCGCTGCACGGGCCACGCCGCTGGGAAGGTTTTCATCACTCCTGGGCGACGATGATCGCGCAGCAGCTCAACGAGGTGCTGCCGGCGGATTACTTCGCCGAGTCGGAAATCAGCTTGGGTCCAGAGCTGGAAATCGACGTGGCCACGATGGAAAAAACGATGGGAGGTGGCACGGTGGCTATTGGTGAACGGGCCACTGCGGTCTGGACTCCTGCGCGGCCGCGCTTCGCGGTGAAGGCCGACTTTTCACGGCTGGACACGATCGAGATTCGCATTTTTCAAGACCTCGGTGGGGCGGAACTTCGGGCGGCGGTCGAACTGGTGAGTCCCGGCAACAAAGACCGTGCCGGCAGCCGGCAGACGTTCGCCGCCAAGTGTGCCGGCTATTTGAAGCACGGCATCAGCGTTGTCGTGATCGACGTGGTCACGTCGCGAGCGGCGAACTTGCATCGCGAATTGTTCAAGGCGCTCGAAGTCAAAAGCCGCCACGCCCTGTGGCGATCGCCGACGGGGCTCTATGCCGTGGCCTACCGCCCGGTGACCTTGCGTCGCAGTCCGCGAATCGAAGTTTGGGCGGAGCGGCTGGCGCTCGGCAAAGTTTTGCCCGTCATGCCGTTGTGGCTGACGCTCGAACTGTACGTACCGTTGCGCCTCGAAGAGAGTTATGCCAGCACCTGCCGGTCCTTGCGAATTCCGGCGTGATGTTTTTGGTGTTGCGCGTTTTCCGCATCCGCCGCGCAGCGGCGCTAGAATTTAGCCGTGGGTGCGAACCCACGGTAACATTCGGCGAGTGCCAAACAAAGCCGCGTAGCGGCGACAGAGGTGTACTCGGGTATTCTGCCGCCGCTACGCGGCTCCGCCGAAGGATTTACAACGTTGTCCGTGGGCTCGCGCCCACGGCTAAACTCTGTGGCCGCTACGCGGCCGAGCGCCAAAAGCGCAACATCAAAACCTGACGGCGGGGATGGCCGAACAGTGAGCGTCGGGGATTGACCGCAACCTTAACGAGGCCGAAAATGGCGTTCGCTACCGGATGAATGGGCCCTGCGGTGGTCACTACATGCGAGCTCGCCGCAACGGCCGTCACCGCGCGTCGAAAACCGCCCGTGAATACAATGAACATCCGGGCCGGCAAGAAATCGAGAACGCTTGGTTTTTCGCGCGGCAGCGATAACCGGCCGGCGGCGAATGAAGGCGGCCGTGAGGTGATTCTCTGGTTGTTGGCGGCTGCTCACCTGGCGGCGGCGGTCGTGCTGGTGTGGCTGATCGATTCCGGCGGCGGGCCGCCGCTGGAGGCCGCCTTCGACGCGCTGGTTTATGCCGACGCGGCCCTGGTTGGTATATGGACCGGTTGGGGCCGGCATTCCAAAGCGACTGGCTTTCTCGGCGTGGGACTGGCGACCTTGACGGCCGCCGTCTGCTCCTGGGGATCGCTACGGCACACGCTCGGCGCGCTCACCGGACCGGGCAACGATATGTGGGTCATCACCTGGCTGGTCTTGTTTGCCGTCGGGCTGTCGCTGTTGACGATGGCGATGGTCGTGGCGGTGTTGCTTTACTTGCGGCAACGAGGGATCGATCTCTGCCTGGGCGAGCCGCCGAATGCGACCGGCGAGTTGCCGCCTGTTCGCTTTTCGCTGCGGCAGATGTTCTTGTTGATGGCCGTGACGGGCATTTTGCTCAAGCTCGGCCCGGTCGCCAACGCTTACTTGAACGATTATCGGTCGTACCTGTGTTCGACGGTCGCACTGCTCTCGGGCGGCGTCTGTCTCGGCAGCGTGGCACTCGTCGCAGCATGGGCCGTTTTCGGAGGGCCTCCTTCGGCCGGCCGAATCGTCACGGCACTGGCGTTGGCCGCCGTCTTCGGCTTGTTTCCGCCCTATTATTTTCCGTATCTCCTCAGCGACAACTTTGCCGCCTCGGTGGCGGTCACTTGCCTGGAGTCGCTGGTGGTGATGGCCAGCCTGGCGGTGGTTCGCGCCAGCGGCTATCGGCTGGTTCAATATAGGGTGGCCGGTGCAGAGCCGGCGGATTGAGCTTTGGGAGGCGTAGGAGCGACGCACCATGTACGAGAAATTCACGGATCGCGCGCGGAAGGTCATGCAGTTGGCCAACAAAGAGGCACAGCGGCTGCAGTGCGAATACATTGGCACCGGGCACGTCTTGCTAGGTCTGATTGAGGAGCAAGACAGCGTGGCCGTGGCCGTGCTTAAAAATTTGGGCGTCGATTTGGGCAGGATCCGCCGAAGTATCGAAAATCTGTCGCAGCCAGGCATGACAGCTCAAGAGGGCCTAAACCGACCCCAAGTGCCTCGTGTCAAGAAGGTAATCGAATCGGCCATTGACGAGTCGCGCAAGCTGCGACACAGCTACATTGGCAGCGAGCACCTGTTGCTGGGGCTGTTGCGAGAACAAGAGGGCGTGGCGGCCCAGGGGTTGATGAACGAGGGTCTCACATTCGAGCGAGTGGGAGACGAAGTGGTACGCTTACTGAGCTTGGGCACACGTGGTAAGCCCGTGCCATCGGCGGCCATGAGTCGATTGACGAGCGCGCCGATCAACGATTTTCCCGATGATGTGCAAGCAGCGGTGGCCCCTTTCGACGACGAAATCGACCGCCTGCAGCAGGAAAAGGAAGCAGCCATCGCTGGCCAGAACTTCGACAAAGCCGCGGCCCTAAGAGATGAGCAGGACAAACTGCGGCGGCAACGGCGAGCGGCTGTCCACGATTGGGCCGTCAGTTACCCAATCGATTTGGCGTGGCTGTCGTCGAATGACCGGACGGTGCTGGATCTGGCGCAGCGGATCCACGAGCATCGGCGCTGGGACGCACTGCCGCAATTGGCCAATGCGCTAGAGCAAGCAGGCTGCACGGACGCGCGGATGCTCGATCACTGCCGGCAGAATAGTCCGCATTCCGAGCAGTGCTGGGTTGTCGACCTGATACTTGCCAGGGCCGATGCACGAGGCGCTCCCTGACCATGCACCCGCACCTAAATGGCTGGCAACTGATCGACATCCATCACATCGGCCTGACGGTTTCCGACATCGAGCGGTCGATCGCGTTTTATCGCGACGTGCTCGGCATGACGCTCATTCGCCGCCGGCCGCACGTCGACAGCGATTACGTCGCCCAGCAGACGGGCTATGCCGGCCTGATTCTCCAGCAGGTGAATTTCATCCGCCGGCTTGCCGGGGCAAGCAGATCGTCGATATACTAAAAATGGGCGATTGGGGCCAGCATGCGCTGCGAGGACCGCTTGTGCGACTCAGTTCACGAAGAGATCTGGCTTTACAGAGGGGTGCCCGCGGAGTCGGCGGAAGTCGACGACGTGGCTGCCAATGCTGAGGTTTATCCGCGACGTCCGGGCTATGTTGGCGAGTATTCTCGCTATTGCCACAGCGTCAACGAAATGACCGATACGGGATACACGAGTTGGACCACGGATGTCGATATCGCAAGGGCGCTTGCTCAATATGCAAGCGACGAGTCTGGTCTCAGCGGCGAGGTGGTTATCTTTAAGGTGCGCATTTCCACCATCGACGCACGCCGCATTTTCGAAGGGGAAGATCGAGAGGATGAATACTTGATCGAAGGTACCGTGGAAGACGTCCGGTTCTTTGAGGATGCAGATCATGAGCACGATGGCTGACCGGTCACCTCGGAAAACTTGGCTCGGCGCGATTGCGGAGGCCGCCACACTTCAACGGATCGAGTTGCCGGCGTTTGATCGATATGGCATGGGCGCAGTACGCTCAACCACCACGGCAAATGGTCGGTTTGTCACGCTGAAACGCCGGATCGGGACCGCTGCCAACACCGAAGGCGGTGTTGAATGGGCTCTCTGGCATCAGCCGGACGATTATCCGGTGCTCGTCGCGGCCTTCCGCGATCGACGGCAACCCGCAGAAGAAAGCGTCGGGGCCACCCTATCGCTCCTCAAAGGTTGGCTTGTGGACCAGTGGACGCCGGACGAAGCAAAGGGCGCCGTCCGCAAGCACCCAGGAGCTCAGCCCGTCAAAGACCCGCCGCCTCGGCTTGCCGACGCCGGCAGTTTCGCGGCGCTCAAACAGGTTGAAGACGCTGGGACAATGAACGGCGAGTCAGAAGTTTTCAGCCGGCTTTTCCGTTATCGACCTCGGCCCGATCGCACGCCTGCGGAGGATTTTGTAACAGAGGCCTACGCGAGCGTCTTGCTATCCGACAAAAACGCGGCAGCGATGGTTCTCAAAGACCTCTTTCAAAGATCGATGACGGCCAATTTCAAATTGCAGACGCAGCAGCCGGTCGAGAGCGATCGACCGGACATGAAATTCGAAGACGCCGATAACTTGGTCTTTCAAGAGAACAAGGTTGAGAGCCCGTTCGATGCGGAACAAGTCGCGCGATACCAGGAAAGGATCGCCAAGCTGGCGGGCGGGCGAAAAACGTTGGTTGTCTCCTGCACTTGGCTGCCCAGCGATGCCGCTACGGACGCGCCCCACTTTCTGCCGATACGCTGGAGTGACGTCTATCAAGCCATTAAGAATCATTTGGCAGACGTCGACCAAAGCAGGCGATGGTTTTGGTCTGCCTTTCTTGCTTTCTTGAGGGAACGACGAATGGAACCGTTTTCTGGGATTCAGGTGAAGTGGGTCGACGCCCTTCGCGACGTGGAACAGCTACGGGTCCGCGCTTGGCAACTGCTTGAGCTTATCAAGTCGCACTTTGAGAGCAAATACAACGTGCAAACCGAGGACACAGGAGCGTCGAAAGCGTATCGGAGCATCTCCAAGTGGTGTTTTTCAACTGGCAACTTGAGGTTCGAGCCAGAGATTAAACTCGCTGACGAAGGGGTCTATTTTGCTCTTTGGCTGAGGAATGATCCTAGCGGCTGTTCCGCATTCGTAGAGGCAGAAAAACTCTTGGTTCCGCCGTTTAAGATTGAGTATTCGCACCTCGCTGTACGTTCAACGCCCGAGGCGATTCTGCCGGATTTCTATGAATGCACGCCCGACCGTCAAGTGGCAGCCGCACTCGCGTGGGTTGATTTAATGCTACAGCCTTTGGTTCAGAATGGGCTCCTCAAACTCCGCTAAGAGTGGAACATAGGCGGCACCGCCTTGCGCGAAAGAATATCGGCCAGCTCCTGCCAGCGGTCGACGTACTCGCCGTCGAGGTACTCGCCGCAGGTCAAGAAGGGCGGTGTTGCACGCAAACACCCCTGGCATCGTCTTTCCCGCCAGGGTTAGAATTCGTGACCTGACCGCTCTGCCGCGAACCTGCGGCATGCGGTGTTCGTCACTTTTTTATCAACGCGGCCCACCATCCCTCCACGTTTACCGTCTACCGTCTACCGTCTACCTGATTCCCATGCCGACCATCAGCCTCCCGCCCGACCTGCCCACTCAATACCATCACGCTGAGCCGCAACGGCGCTGGTATCCGTTTTGGGAAGAACGCGGATATTTTCATAGCGAGCCGGATGCCAGCCGCCAACCGTACTCGATCGTCATCCCGCCGCCCAACGTCACCGGGGCCTTGCACCTGGGCCACGCGCTGAACAATTCGCTCCAGGACATCCTGATTCGCTTCAAGCGGATGCAGGGCTACAACGTCCTGTGGATGCCGGGCACCGATCATGCCGGCATCGCCACGCAGGCCGTCGTCGAACGCCGTCTCTTGCAGGAAGAAAAGAAGAGCCGCCACGACCTGGGCCGCGAGAATCTGGTCGAGCGCATCTGGGAGTGGAAGAACGAATACGAGCAACGCATCCTCGGCCAGTTGAAACGGATGGGGTGCAGTTGCGATTGGCAACGCACGCGGTTCACGCTCGACCCGGTTTGTGCCCGTGCCGTCCGGCATACGTTCTTCAGCCTCTTCCAAGAAAAGCTGATCTATCGCGGCAAGCGGCTGGTAAACTGGGACACCTTTCTGCAAACGGCCGTCAGCGACGACGAGGTCTACCACGAGCCGGTGGCCGGGCACTTCTGGCATCTGAACTACGCGGTCATCGACCCGCTGCCGGGCGAGCCGAGGCACGTCACCATCGCCACCACACGGCCCGAAACGATGCTGGGCGACACGGCCGTGGCCGTCCATCCCGATCCGGCCGCCGCGCTCGACCGGGCCGAGGCCGAGCTGAAACGAAAACTCGCCGAAGCGGCTGACAAAGACCGCCCGGAGATCGAGCAACAACTCACGGCGTTGACCGAGCGGCGGCAGACGCTGCTGCCCACGCTGATTCGCCTGCGCGACATGGCCCGTGCCGGCCGCAAACTGCGGCTGCCGCTCGTGGACCGCGAGATACCGCTGGTCGCCGATGAATGGGCCAGGCCCGAATTGGGCAGCGGCTGCGTCAAGATCACGCCGGCCCACGACCCGAACGACTACGACGTGGGCAAGCGTCAGAAGCTGCCCATGATCAACATTCTCAATCCCGAAGGCACGCTCAACGCCAACGCCGGACCGTACGAGGGCCTGACGATCGCCAAGGCCCGCGAGCGCGTCGTCGCCGATATGGAAAGTCAAGGTCTGCTGGTCGAGGTGGAAGACCGCGAGATCGACCTGGCCCATTCCGACCGCTCGAAGACAGCGATCGAACCGTACCTGGCCGACCAGTGGTTCGTGAAGATGGAACAACTTGCGCAGTCGGCGATGGACGCGGTCACCGACGGCCGCGTCAAGATCGTACCCGCCCGATATGCGCAAGGTTATCTCGATTGGCTGGGCGAAAAGCGCGACTGGCCCGTCAGCCGGCAGCTTTGGTGGGGGCACCGCATTCCGGTTTGGTACGCGGCGACCGCCAGCGAGGCCGATCTGAAGAAGGCTTTCGCCGGACGGAGCGACGTGGTCTGGCAGCGAGACGAAGAGAGCGATCGTTGGCTGATCTGCGCGCAGGAAGAAGACCTGGCCGAAGACGCGGTGCCGGGGCACAGGCTGATCCGCGACGACGACGTGCTCGACACCTGGTTCAGCTCGGCGCTGTGGCCGCATTCGACGCTCGGTTGGCCCGACGAGACGCCGGAGTTGGCTTACTACTATCCCACCAGCACGCTGGTCACGAGTCGCGACATTATTACGCTGTGGGTCGCGCGGATGGTGCTCACCGGGCTGCATAACGTGGGCGACGTGCCGTTCCGCGAGGTGTTCATTCACCCGAAGATTCTGGACGGCTACGGCGAGACGATGTCGAAGTCGAAGGGGAACGGCGTCGACCCGATCGACGTGATGGACAAATTCGGCGCCGATGCCATGCGGTTCGCCCTGGCCTACCTGACGACCGAGACGCAAGACGTCCGCATGCCGGTGGAGTTCGAATGTCCGCACTGCGGCAAGCTGATCGAGCAGACCAAGAAGAACCGCGTTTTGCCGCGCGTCAAATGTTCGCACTGCGGCGGGGAGTTTTCGACGCAGTGGGCCACGAAGCCCGAAGATACGTCCTTGCCGCGCGGTCCGGTCGTGAGCGAGCGGTTCGAGTTGGCCCGCAACTTCTGCAACAAGCTCTGGAACGCCGCCCGCTTCACGCTGCTCAACCTCGAGGGTTACACGGCTGGCCCGGTTGACGACGCCGACCTGGCCGTCGAAGACCGCTGGTTGATGAGCCGGCTGGCGACGGTCACCCAGCTAGCGACTGAGGCACTGGAGAGTTATCGCTTTTCCGATGCGATGCGGGCGCTCTACGAATTCGCCTGGGACGAGTTTTGCAGTTTTTACGTCGAGATGGTCAAGAACCGTCTGCAAGACGCGGGGCAGCGCGCGACTGCGCAGCGCGTGCTGGCTCACACGCTCGATGCGTTGGTGCGCTTGCTTCACCCGGCCATGCCGTTCGTGACCGAAGAGATTTGGCAACGGCTGGCGGTGGTCGCGTCCGCGCGGGGCCTCGATTCGCCGACTGAGGCGACGGAAAGCGTCATGGTCGCCGCATGGCCGCAAGCCGACCTGCGTCGTCGCGATGCGCAGATCGAGACCCGGTTTACGTACTTCCAGGAGGTCTTGCGCGGACTGCGCGAGATCCGCAGTCGGCAGAACATCGCCCCCAAGACGCCGGTCCGCTTTTCGGCGCGTTGCTCCTCTGAGACCGCGGAACTCCTCGAGCCGATGTCGCGGTACTTTGAATCGATGGCCGGCGCGCAGTCCGTCGCCTGGGGACCGGCCGCGTCACCGCCTGAAACGCACGCCCACGTCAGCCTGAAGGATGTCGAGCTGTACGTCGATCTGGAAGGCTTGATCGACATCAAGGCAGAGATTGCCCGCTTGGAAAAGGAGCGCGACCGCATCAGCCAGGCGATCGCCACGAAGGAAAAGAAGCTCTCGAATACCAGCTTCGTCGAGCGCGCCCCGGCGGAAGTCGTTGAGAAAGAACGGTCGTCGCTGGCCGAGTTGCAGAGCCAGCTTCGCACGGTCAAGAAAACGTTGGCGAAGATGGCCCAGAAGGGCTGACCATCGTCAATCGACGGCGAACTGGATGCGCGTCAGAAACGGCGCGGCTCCGGAGTGGAGTGATCTTCTTCTGGAAAACCATCCCACCGCCATAAGGGCCTGCCGAGCCACTCTGCTGACGCCAAGGCCCGATGAATATCAATGGCCAAGTCATACACGTCGGCCGGAGTGGCCGATTGCTCCGCGCCAAACAGCCGCCCAAGAAATCCAGGTATTCGGTGTGCATTGACTTGAAGCATCCATTCATTCGTTTGAATCTGGGCCACTGAGACGTCAAGGACGGATGTGCCACGGCGACATATGACCGACCAGCCGCAGTCACGCCAGTTGTCGAATTCGTCGACCACCCACCCCGACGAGGCGATATCAGTCGACAATCGCCGAATTAATGCGGCGCCCGCCGGATGATTGAATTCAACGTCGTCAGGCACGACGGCGTGGAACCGAACGTTCTGCGAGATGGAAGTCAAAGAAAAAGTCCTCCGAGTCCGTCGCTCGCCTAGCCGCGGTTCGGCGTGCTACCATTCGATTCCCCGCTGTGCCTTGATGCCCTTCTTGTACGGGTGCTTGATCTCGCGCATCTCCGTCACGAGGTCGGCCAGCTCGATCAACTCGGGCTTCGCGTTGCGGCCGGTGAGGATGACGTGAACGTGCGGCGGCCGGCTGCGCAGTGCCGCCAGCACGTCGTCGAGCGGAACATAGCCGTAGTCGATGGCGTAATTGATTTCGTCGAGCACGACGAGATCGGTTTCGCCCGACAGAATCCGCTCGCGGCCAAAGCTCCATGCCGCCATCGCCACTTGTGTGTCGCGCTCGCGGTCCTTGGTGTCCCAAGTAAAGCCTTCGCCCATCGGACGGAACTCGAACTTTTCGAACCGCCCGGCCGCCGCTTGCTCGCCCGTCTTCCACTTGCCCTTGATGAACTGCACCACCAGCACCGAAAAGCCGTTGCCCAAGGCGCGCAGCGCCGTGCCGAAGGCGGCCGTGCTCTTGCCTTTGCCGCTGCCCGTGTTGACGATCACCAGACCTTGGCGGTATTCCACGTGGACCTCCCTCTTCCGCAAATTGGCGACTGCATGCGCACCAGAATACAGCGTGGCCGCCTCGAATGAAAACGCATAGCGCGTGACGCCCACGGCGCCGCCCGGCATCGCTAAGGGCTGAATGCCGTTGCCAAGAATCCCCGCAACGTGTCTTCGGGATAAAGACAGAATGCGTATTCGCGCCAGCGAAGCACGCTTTCGGCCCGCGATCGCCGCGCTGTCTCGTCGTTCAAGGCCGTCAACCGCCGCCGCTTCTCTTCGAGCAACGGCTGCAACGCCTCGTTCGCGGACCGAATCGCACGACATCGCCGCCGAGCGTTCTCGCGCGTCCGCGGCGTCGCGATCCAGCCACGCTTGACCGCGATCCGTTCTTCGACTTGCAGCGATTCCTCCGCGGAGAGCGAGCCAGGATCGAGGTAGCGCTCTGGATGAAACCGCAAATCGCGCAGCTCCTGCGGCACCCTCCGCGCGTCGGACGGCGCCGAATGCCATCCCTGGACGGGCAAATAGAGCGTCGCCGACAGCACCATAAAGGGCGGCGGCTCGAGCAGAAAGAAGCGACGAACCAACTCGTCGGTCAACTGGTCGTACTTGCCGCCGCCGATGCCGTGTATGAAGAGATCGCCCAGACACAACCTCGCGAAGAGCGTGGTCGTCAATGCCCGCGTCTGCAACTGCACGCCCTGCTCGGCAAGCTTCGCCAACGCTTCGACGGCGCCGTCCGCATCGCGCTCCGCCGCCAGCGGCACCACCGCTTCAAGACCGTAGCGGTCGCTCAGCACCATTTCGCTGCCCCGCCGCCGCGCAAAGAGATGTCGCCGGTCCGATCGCTTGTCGCTGGCCAACCAGAAGGGGGCTTCCAGCCAATCGCCCTCTCGCGCCAACTCCGGCGCCGGGTGGTTGGCGCTGCGGATGCCGTGCAACCGCCGATAGGCGACCACGGCCTCGTTGTAGACCGCCACGAACCGCGGCAAATGGGCCAGCACGTGCGCCACGAACCAGTGGAACGATTCGAACCGGCAAACCCGGCTTTGCGGCAGTTCCAAAGTCGCGTTGCCCCACTCGCCTTCAAGCTGGTGACGAGCTTGCGACAGGCATTCCCCCAGGTTGCTCGTTTCGCGGCTGCGGGCCACGACCTTCGGCCAAAACGTGTCAAGCAGCGGCTGGTCGATCAACGGACGCAGCCAGTCAGCCGCGGTCCGGCCGAAGCTCTCGAACACCCGGCGGTTGCGTACCGAGCGGCGGGCGAAGGGCACCTCGCCGGTCGTGTCGTCGAACGGAATCAGCCGGGCAACCGGCTCATCGACGCTGCCGCCCGGCACGCGCAAAGTGGTGTCTTTGAGCGTGTCGGTGTCGATCACCAGGTTGACGGCGGTCGCCTGGTTCGAGCGGGCCAACGCCGCCAAGGCGAAGTTCTTGAACCACACGCCCGGATGAAAAAGCTGCGGTTGGTGCCCGGCCAGAAGCACGCGGTCGCCGGCCTCGATGGCAGGCAGGTCGCGATACGTCGATGTGTAGTGTTGGGCCGATGCCAACAACTCGCGCCTGGCCAGCGACGATAGATCGCAGAGCGAACGGCCTTGCATGTCGTAGTCGCAGCGCGCCGAACGGTCGACCGTCGCCAGCAGCGCGCCGACGGATGGCAAGGGAGGGATCGCCAGCACCTCACGGTCGCCGCGTGGCGCGCGCAGGCGCTGATGGGCCAGTGCCGACGGTGCCGGCTGGCTTCCGTCGCTCTCGCCCGCCGGAGTGCCGCGAGCTGGTGCGTCGCCGGTCAGGCTCATCCGGCGCATTCTCCCCGGCAGGTTTGGAGGCCTTCGCGGGCCGCCGCCATGGCGCGGTCAAGCACTTCGCGGTAATGCCGCAAACGGATCTTCGCGTCGTCGAGCGAGCCGCCGAACGAGCGCTTTTCGTCAAGATAAATCAACGGCACCGGCAGCTCCCGAATTCGCAACCGCGCGGCCGCCGCCTGCGCCCAAACCTCCAGCGGCATGGCATAGCCCGTCTCCGTGACGTGCAATCTCTTTAGCGCCTCGACGCGATAGGCTTTGAAGCCGCAGAAGGCGTCGGTGAGGTTCAGCCCGAGGCGGCGATCGACTTCGGCCGTGAGCAATTCGTTGATTCGCCGCCGATCGGCGGGCGGAGCGCTGTCGCCGGGATACTGCTTGAGGTATCGGCTGCCCGACACGATGTCCCAGCCGGCACAGGCGGCGACGAAGCGGGGAATGCGGCGCGGCTCGTGCTGGCCGTCGCAGTCGATCGTCACCAGCACTTCGTAGCCGTGCTCGACGGCGAACTCGAACGCGCTGCGCAGGGCCGCCCCATAGCCGAGGTTGTGCGGATGGTGCAGGCAATGGATGCCGTTGATTTGGGCCAGGGCCTCGGCGGTGCCGTCGCTCGATCCGTCGTTGACGACCAACACCTCGGGGCTATAGCGGCGCACTTCGGCCACCACGCCGCCGACATGATTCACCTCGTTGTACACGGGCAACGCCGTCAGAAACCGGTGCGCCATGGTGGTCTTCCCCAAATAAAAGGCAAATAGGCTATTCTAGGAGCCGTATGGCGCAAGTCAACGCACGGCGTTCCAGGGCTGCGTACTTCGTGGCATTGACAACGATTCTCGGCGCGGTACACTCAACCGCGCTGGGTCGTTGCGGGTCTTGACGGTCCAGCGGCCTTGGTACAGGCCCCCGGCGTTCAATGGCTGCCGGGACATCTTACGTCCTTCTGGAGCCCAGGGCGGGCATTTGCTGTTTCTGCCCGCGGTCCTCGACCGATCGCGCCCTGTTTCTCTGCTCTGTTTCGTTTCGTGCCGCCACGCGCCTGGCGAGAGGGTCTCGCTGTGCGCGGGCACACAACTTTTAGGAGGAAGGTTCGATGCGACAATTATGGTTTGGCTCTCTGAGCCGCAATGCGAGTCGGGTCGCAGTCGGCGTGCTGGCCGTGCTGTTGACCACCACCAACGCCCCGGCCCAAAGCCGTAGCGGGAACAGCCGGGACGATTCTGGTTCATCCGGCGCGCAAGATCGCGACAACAACCGATCGAACGACCGGAATTCCGATCAGGGCCAACGGTCGTCGGCCGGCCGTTCGTCGCGCAGCTCGCAAGCGCGGCACGCGACGCTGGGTGTGGTGTTCTACAACGACGAATCCAACCCGCTGGAGGTCCGCCGAGTGCTCGATGACAGTCCGGCTGAAGAGGCGGGTCTGGAGCGCGGCGACGAAATCCTGAGTGTCAATGGCCACCGCGTGTCCAGCGTGCAGCAACTCAAGCAGCAGATCGACCGGGCTGGGCAAAATGAAGAGGTGGAAATCGGCATCTTGCGTGACGGCCGGCGAGATACGGTCACGGCCACGCTCGAGGCAGGTGGCCGCCAGGGTCAAGGCTCGCGCAACCAGCAGTACGGCAATCAGCAGTACGGCAACCAGCAGTACGGCAATCAGCAGTACGGCAATCAGCAGTACGGCAATCAGGGAAACCGTAACACACGGTCGCGCAACCAGTGGTCTGGCGACGAAGAATATGCCAACCAGGGTTATGGTAATCAGGGTTATGGCAACCAGCGGTATGCCCAGGGCTACGGCGAACAGGGCTACGGCAATCAGCGCAATAACAACCGTACCTACGCGCGTGGATCGCGAGGGGCGAATTATGGCGATGAAGACCAGGAGCAATGGAACCGCAACTCGCAGAACGAGCGGGGCAGCTCGCGCGACCGTGATCGGGCCTTCCTGGGCGTCACCCTGGATGAGAACTCCCGCGACGGCGCGTTTGTCACCAATGTTTATCCCGGCAGCCCCGCGGAAGAAGCCGGCATTCGTCCCGGCGACGAGATCATCGCCATCGACGACGACGATGTGAACTCCAGCCGCGACCTGATGCGCAACCTCTCGCAGCGCGGTCCCGACGACGACATTTCCATCGAAGTCGATCGCAACGGGCGTCAGCGCACGCTGCACGCCACGCTGGAGTCGCACCAGGAATTCCTCTCTCAGTACCAGCGCGGCAATTACCGTACGGGCCGCCGCAGCAGCTACCGCGAGGGCGACGAACAGGGCACCTACAGCGATGGCCGGCGAGCGAACCGGCGTCAACAAAACCAAGCTGAGAACCAGGAGGACGACAACTACTAAGCGCAGCACGATCTCCTGGGTCAGCCGCTGTCCGGCCTTCGGGCCGGGCGGCGGTTTTTTTTTGCGCGGGTCCGGCCCGCCCGCCGCGTTATCGAGGTAGGGTGGGCCGGCGCTCGCAAGCTCGCTGGTCCCACCCTACGCCTAATGCATTGCCGGTTTTGTCACTCACTGCTGGTCCGTCCTCTTTCGCACGTCCTTCTTCACCTTCAGCAGCCGGCTGGTGTAGCTCTCTTCTTCCTGCTGTGCTTCCGGCGAAAGACCGCCGCGGCCGGCGGCACGCGAAGACTGGGCCTCCGGCGCGGCAAGCTCTTCTTCGAGCGCGGCCGTGTCGGCCGGCTGCTCGGCCGTCGGCTCGAAGCGCGCGGCGGCGCGGCGCTGCGCAAGCTGCTCGCTGACTTCGGCCTTGCGGCTGCGCAGCCGCGACATGTACTCCGGCGGCGGCCCCTGCGGCTGGCGGCCCAACAGCCGGTCGCGCACCCTCCCCGCCAGCCGAGGCACCCAGGCAAAGCTCACCTGCACGCGCCGGAAAAAGACGTCGAAGAAAAAGGTCAGCCCGGCGATCAGCAGGGCATATTGCCAGACGTCCTGCCGACTGGTGGCCTTGGGCAAATCGTGCCGGAAGGTGTTCGTTTGGGCCAGGATTTTCGGGTCGCCGCGGCCGGTCGGATCGTCGATCAACTCGCCCGGCGGGCCGCCTTTGGGCTCGAGCTGTGCCAGGCCGGCCAACAAGGCTTCGTTCGTCTCGCGGTCGCGGAATTCCGGCGAATAGGGCACGTTTACGCCGGTGAGCAGCGGCGCCTGGCCCGCGCCGGGGCTGAGCATCACGAAGTAGCTGCCCGCGTCGTCGGCCTGGAACGAACCGACGTAGCGGCCGGGCGAGGTCTGCTCCAACTGGACCTCGTGCGACTTCATATCGGGACCGATCACGGCCCCGCCCAGGTCCAGAAAATTCAAAAACTCATCGTCTTTGTCGAGCGCCGTCACAAACACCTTCACCTGACCCTGCTCGACGTCGGTGGCCACGGTGAACTTGCCCAGGTCGCCGGCCGGCCGCATCGACCAGCGGATGATCTGGCTGAACAGCTTGTCGTAGCCTTCCCAGGCGGTCCACTGCTTCGTCCAGCGGGCGCCCGCGTCGCTGGTGAAGGCCACGGCCTTGCCCAGCCCATAGGTCCAGCTTGCCAGGAGGGTGGCGTTGTCTTCGCCGGCCGGCTCCGGCGAAACGAGCGAGACTTCGACCAGCGGGTTCTTCTTGACCGTCGTCTGCACGAAGCCCGTGATCGGCGGCAGCGGCGCGCTGATGCCGCTTACCATCTCGTGCTGAAAGCGAATGTAGGGCGAGAAGCCGGTGTCTTTTTCATAGACCAGCGGCCGGGCCACGCGGCGCGCCTCCTTCTGAAAGATGCGCGGCAAGGCGTTGGGATTCAGCACCTGGTAAAACTTGCCGCCGGTCTTTCGCGCGATGTCTTGCATCACGGCGCTTTCGGCCGGCCCGTGGGCGCCCACCGCCACCGACGAAACCGTCACCCGCAGCTTCTTCAGGGCGTTGAGCACGGGCCCCGTGGCCGGCGAAGGGTCGCCGTCGCTGATGATGATCATGTGCTTCACGGCCGCGTCGGTGAGGGCCGACATGGCCCGATGCGCCCGCTTCAGGCCCGAATCGAAATCGGGCATGTCCATCGGCGTCATGCGGTCGATCAACGCCAGCATCCGCGGCCGAGACCCGCCCACCCGGATCATGCCGCCCCATAGCCACTGGTCGGTGCCGGGCAATAGACCGCAATAATCTTCGTTGCCCAGCGCCTTGATCGCTTCTTTGGCAATCACCTTTTGCCAATGGTTGCCGTCGGCCATTTCCGAGGCGTGCATTACCAAGGCCAGCGCTCCCTTGGGCACGACCTTGGCGCTTTTGATCTGGAAATCGACGGGCATCGCTTCTTCGATCGCGGTATTGTTCCAACCGCCCGCGCCAAAACCGTTCGGCCCGCCCAGCATCACCAGACCGCAGCCCATGCTCTGCGTGTTCTGGGCCAGCATGGCGATCTGCTGGTCGCTGAAATCTTCTCGCGGCGCGTTGGCCAGCACCACGGTGTCGAACTGTTGCAGCTCGGCCAGACCGTTGAACAGGTGATCGCTGGCGTGAACGGTCACTTCCAGGTTCTCCTGACGCAGCTTGTGGACCAGAAACTCGTGCTCGCCGCGGTTCTCGGCGTCTTCGATCAACAGCACTTGCCCGCTGCCGCGCACGTGCGTGAACGTGGTGGCCCGGTTGTTCTCGATCATGGCATCGTCGGCCGGGAGGTCGGGCACGAAGCGGGCCTCGTAGGTATAAAAGTGCGGCTGCTCCAGCTCCTGCCGCACGGAGAGCACGGTTTTTCCGGGCGGCAGCTCGACCGGCTTTTCGGCGATCACGTGCGGCTGGTCGTCGGTGCGCTGCGAGACGATCACCTTGCCGCGGACCACGCCCGACTCGCCCTCGGCCGGCTGCGTGGTGTTGTTGAGCACCACGCGCAGATCGAACGGCTGACCCTTGCGCACGTCGGGCGGAAGCGTGACTTTTTCGACCAGCACCTCGCTGCGCGAGAGGAACCGCACCGGCTGCACGTCGATGCCCACGCCGGCGTCGGCCACGTGACGGCCCTGGTCGAGCGCGTCGCCCATGTTCTGGTTGCCGTCGCTGACGACGACGATGCGTTTGGCGGCGTCTTCGGGAAACGTCGCCTGGGCCAGCTTGAGTGCCCCAGCCAGGTTGGTCGATTCCGGATCGAGCGGCGTTTCCACGCGCGGCGAAAGCTGCACCGTATCGTCGAAGGGCGGCATCTCGATGACCGCTTCACGGCCGAAAACAATCACGCCCGCGCGATCGTCTTTCTTGCGGTGCTGGCGGACCGACTCGTTGAAAAACTGGATCATCGCCTCGCGCCGCTCCGGCGGGATGCTTAGCGACTGGTCGAGCAGATAAATGACTGTCAAGCGGTCGTTGGTCCGCACCCACTGGATTTCGGCCAGCGACAGCACGATGAACACGAACACTGCCGACCGCAGCAGCAGCACCGCCCACTTCCGCACGCGGCCCAGCCCGGAGAGACTGCGCCGGCCCGACCACCACATAAATGGCAGCAGCACGAGCAGCAGCAGATACCACGGGCTGTCGAAATCGAGCTGGTAAGGAAACATGGTGAAAGACGTCGCCTCGGCCGCCGGGAGCAACCGCTAAGTGGGAATGGACGCCGTTGATTGTAGTGTGCCCGCGTTGCGGAAAACAACACCGTCGCCGCGGCGAGCTTTGCAACATAACCCGCATGGACGACGGGTCTTGCAACAATCTTGAGGCCGCCTTGAAAAAACCGGCCGAATGTTCAATGTTTCCGAAAAGTCGGTGGCTTTTGCCACGCGGGTGTTGGCCTCCGGCCACGAGCAAGTGATCGCCGCGGTGGCCTCCGCCACCGACGAAAAAACCGTGGTCGCCGAGCAAGTCGATCTGGCAAGGTTGACTCGTTCGTGAGTAGATTCGAGAATGACGGTATGAGTGTCGATCCGTTGCTTGCCGAACTGAGCGACGGCAAGGCCCGCTGGCGCGATACACCGCTGGCGCAACGCATCGGTTTGGTACACGAATGCGCCGAGGGCGTGTTCGAGGCGGTGGACGAGTGGCTCGGCGCCGCTTGCCGTGCGAAGGGGATTCCGCCCGACAGTCCCGTGGCCAGCGAAGAAATTGCGGCGGGACCGCTGGCCGTGCTGCGATATCTGCGGCTCTTGGAAAGCAGCCTGACCGACATCGTGGAATGCGGCCATCCGCGTTTGCCGGGCAAGCTGTTTCGTGGTGACGACTCTCGGCTGCGGGTGCCGCTGTTCCCGGCGCGCGGACTTTACGATCCCCTTTTATTCCCCGGCTACCGCGCCGAAGCCTGGCTGTCGAGCGACGTCGACGAAACGAACTTCGAGGCCCGGCAAGCAGCCGCGGTCCGCGACCAGTTTAGCGACGTCGCCGTGGCGCTCGTTCTCGGCGCGGGCAACGTCTCGTCGATCCCCGCCGTCGATGCCTTGACGAAAATCTTTCAGCACAACCGCGTGGTGCTGCTCAAGCTCAACCCCGTGAACGACTATCTGGCCGCTGTCTTCGAGCGAGCGTTCGCGCCGCTCATCGCGCGGGGTTTTTTGCGAATCTGCCACGGCGGCGCCGATGTCGGCGCGTATGCGGCCCATCATGCCTCGGTCGATGAGGTCCACATCACCGGCTCGCAGGCGGCACACGAAGCGATTGTCTGGGGGCCGCCCGGCGTCGAACGAGAGGAGCGAAAAGCAGCCAACCGGCCCGTGCTCAACAAGCCGATCACCAGCGAGCTGGGCAATGTGACGCCGTGGATCGTGGTGCCGGGGCCTTACAGCGACCGGCAGCTCGACTTTCAGGCCGAGAACGTGGCCGCCATGGTGACCAATAACGCTTCGTTCAACTGCATCGCCGCCAAGCTGATCGTCACTTGCCGTGAGTGGCCCGACCGCCGGCGCTTTCTCGACAAAGTGCGGGCTGCCCTCGACCGCACGCCGCGTCGCAAAGCGTATTATCCCGGTGCCCGCGACCGCTTCTGCCGCTTTGTCGGTCAGGAACCGGACGACGATCCGCCCGGAACCCTCCCCTGGACGCTGGTGCGCGACGTCGATCGTCACGCACCCTCGCCGTGGTTCGATGAAGAGTCGTTCGTCTGCGTCTGCGCCGAGACCGCGCTCGACGCGGCAAGTCCAGCGGAGTTTTTGGACCAGGCTGTGGAGTTCGTCAACGAGCGTGTCTGGGGCACGTTGGGCGTGGGGCTGATGGTCCACCCGACGTTTCGGGGCACGTCCCAAGGGCAAGCCTGCTGGCAGTCGGCGCTGGCGCGGCTCCGTTACGGCACGGTGGGCGTGAATGTCTGGCCGGGGCTGGCGTATGCCATGATGTGCGTTCCCTGGGGCGGTTATCCCGGCGCGTCGGCGGCCGATCCCCAGAGCGGCATCGGTTGGGTCCACAACCCGTTCTTTCTGCACGACGTGGAAAAGAGCATCGTCGAAGGGCCGCTGGTAGCGCGGCCGAAGCCCCTGTGGTTTGCCAGCCACCGTCAGGCCCACCTTCTGGCGCGGCGGGCGCTCGAACTCTATCATCGACCGGCCTGGTGGAAGCTGACGGGGCTGATTGGCCCGGCGATGCGGGGTTGACTCTTACGATCTACCGTCTACTGTTTACCGTCTACCATGTTTTATTCCTTCGACGGCATCGACGGCAGCGGCAAGAGCACGCAGGTGCGGCTGTTTGCCGAGGGGCTGCGCGAGCACGGTCGCGAGGTCGTGGTTTGCCGCGATCCGGGAAGCACTCCGCTGGGCGACGAACTCCGCAAGCTGCTGTTGCACCGCGACGACCTGAACATCGCCCGGCGGGCGGAAATGTTGCTCTACATGGCCGCCCGTGCGCAGCTTGTCGAGCAGGTGATTCGTCCGGCCCTGGAAGCCGGCAAGGTGGTGGTTTCCGACCGTTTTCTGTTGGCCAACGTCGTTTATCAGGGACACGCGGGGGGTCTCGACGTGCCATCGCTGTGGCAAGTCGGCCGAGTCGCCACCGGCGGACTGGAACCCGATCTGACCTTTGTGCTCGACATCGACGACGCACGGGCGGCCGAGCGGCTCGCTCGACCGCTCGATCGCATGGAGCGGCAGGGCGAGGCCTTTCGCGCCGCGCTACGGGCCGGCTACTTGGCCGAGGCTGCCCGGCACTCGCAACGGATGGTCGTCATCGACGCGTCTGGCAACGTCGACGAAGTGCAAGCCGAAGTGCGGCGTGCGGCGGGAATGGCATGACGCCCTTAGCGTCGCGCCTCGCGCACGAGATGCCCGACTTCCGGCACGATCAGCTTTTCCATCGCCAGCCGCACGGCGGCGGGAGAACCGGGCATCGTCAGCACCACCGTCTGGCCGACCAGACCGCCGGTCGCCCGGCTGAGCATCGCCGCTGGGCCGACGTCCTCAAAACTCAGCCAGCGAAAGATTTCGCCGTAGCCCGGCAAAGGCTTGGTCAACAACCCGCTGATGGTCTCAAAGGTCTGGTCGCGGCTGCCGATGCCCGTCCCGCCAGTCAATAAAATCACGTCGATGTCGCTCCGCTCGGCCAGCGACGTGACTAACGGCCGCATGCGATCGGGTTCGTCGGGAATGATCTCCTTGGCCAGCACCGCATGCCCGGCGGCGGTGAGGTAATCGGCCACGGCCTTGCCGCCCGTATCGGTTTCCGGAGTGCGGGTGTCGCTGACCGTAATCACCGCGCAGCCCAGCGCGGCCGGCGCCTGGGCCCGATGCTGACAAACCGACTCGCTCATGGCAAACCAATCCTCTATTTTGTTGCTCGACTTGGGTTGATTCACCTATACTATCTGATTGGGGTAGGGTGGGGCCAGCGAGCTTGCAAGCGCCGGCCCACCGTGATTTTTGGATTTTGGATTTTCGATTATCGGAATCCACAATCCAAAATCGAAAATCCAGAACTGCGGCGATGGTGCGCCGGCGCTCGCAAGCTCGCTGGCCCCACCCTACAGACCCCCAACTCCCAACCCCACAACCGCACCATGACTCGCACGACCATCTCCTCCGCGGCCCTGTTGACCATCGCGCTCACTTCGCTGGCGACGGACCGCGTGCGGGCGGACGTCGTCGTGCTGGAAAACGGCGGCCGCATCGAAGGCGCGCTGCTCGACGCCAAGAAATCGCCGCGCGACAAGTACATCGTCGAAACGGCCAGCGGCCGGCTCACGTTCGACAAGTCGCAGGTTAAAGAAGTCATCGGGCAGAGCACCTCCCAGGAAGAATACGAAAAGGTCCGCAGCCAGTTCCCCGACACCGTCGAGGGGCAGATGGCCCTGGCCGGCTGGTGCCGCGACCATCATCTGACGGCCCAGCGCCAGAAACACCTGGAGCGCGTGCTCGAGATCGATCCCAACTTCAACGAAGCCCACCGGCTGTTGCGCCACACGCGCGACGGCGGCGCTTGGAAGACGCAACGGCAGTATTGGGAGGACCAGGGCTACGTCGAGTATCTGGGGCAGTGGATGACTCCCCAGGAAATGGAGTTGAAAGAAGCCGCGCGCAAGGTCGAGCTGGCCGAAAAAGAATGGAAGCGCCGCATCAAGACCTGGCGCAACTGGCTCGAGGGCCCGCGGGCGAACGAGGCACTGGAGCAGATCGGCCGCATCGACGACCCCTTCGCCACCCGCGCCCTGTCTGATTTTCTGGACAACGAGAAGGTCGAAGCCTATCGCAAGCGTTACGTCGAAGCGCTGGCCCGCATCGGCACGCCCGTCGCCATGATGATCCTCTGCCTCCGCAGCCTGAACGACCCCTCGGAAGAAATCCGCTTGACGGCGCTGGAATACGTGACGGAAAAGCCGCTGCCGGCCTTCACCGATCTTTTCATCGGCAGGCTGCGCGACAAGGAGAACGCGACGATCAACCGGGCGGCGATGGCCTTGGGCCGGCTGAAAGACCGCAAGGCCATCGGTCCGCTGATCGAGGCCCTGGTGACCGACCACATTCAGCAGGTGGCCCCAGCCCAGCCCGGCACGACGGCGGGCTTCGGCTCGTTCAACGGCGGCCCGGCCAGCGGCGGATTCAGCTTCGGCAATAGCGGCCCGAAGACCATCAAGGTCACCCTAAAGAACCCCGAAGTGCTGGAGGCCCTGGTGCGCTTGTCGGGCGGCCTGAACTTCGATTTCGACCGCGACGCCTGGAAGGCCTGGTATGCCAGCCGCAAGAAGTCGCTCAGCCTCAACGCGCGGCGGGACGAAGACTAGCGCGTGGTATGGTGGGCGTAGGGTGGGACCAGCGAGCTTGCGGGCGCCGGCCCACCATCAAAGGGTTCAGGGTTCAGGGTTCAGGAATACTTGAATCAACGTTTGCCTGACGCCTGACGCCTGAAACCTATCGCCTTGGTTAGCAATTTGTAATCTCTCAACACCGCTCGATACTTGCCTTACCCGCCTTGTCTCGTTAAACTAGTGTTAACGTAGGGAAGAGGCCCCCTCCGTAACCGCGAATTTCAGTTCGTTAGTCCCCACCTTGTGCCGGCGGCCCGGCCATTTCGCGGGTCTTCAGTTTCTATCGACGCCGGTTCCGCAACGGCTGGCCCGTGCGTCACCACACTGCCCTCGTTGTCGCACCCCCTTTCAAGAGAGTTCCATGCACCGCTTGTCCCGCTCCGCGCGCCGCGCTTTTACCTTGGTTGAGCTGTTGGTGGTGATTGCCATCATCGGCATTTTGATCGCCCTGTTGCTGCCCGCCGTTCAGGCGGCGCGTGAGGCCGCCCGCCGAGCGCAGTGTACGAACAACCTCAAGCAACTCGGTTTGGGGCTGCAAAACTACCACGACGTCAATAAAAAGCTGCCCTATGCCAAAGGGGGCACGAGCTTTTGCCAGGCCTCGGCGAAGCCGTTCCAAGGCAATTGCAATCGCCTGAGCGGATTGATCCCGATGCTCCCTTTTCTGGAGCAGCAAAGCATGTGGGACAATATCCGCAGCGCGACGGTCGATACGGGCACTTGCAACAGCCCGCAGGGGCCGGCGGGCTGGATTGGCTGGGGCGCCTGGAACTACACCGTTCCCGGCCTGGTCTGTCCCTCGGACATCGTGTCCGTGCCTTCCGCCGGTTCGGTGGGCCAGAACAACTATTGCTTCAGCCGGGGCGACTCGATTTATAACAACTGCTACTCGAGCCAGACGCGGGGCCTGTTTCAGTACAGCATCAACGTGGGGCTGAACGAAGTGCTCGACGGCACCAGCAACACGGTGGCCATGAGCGAGCGTTGTCGGGCGACCGTCGATGCCGGACTCGGTCAAGCCGGGTCCATCCCGCTCAAAAGCGGCGAGGCCACCGGCCTGGCCAACCTCAACACCAACCCGGCGACCAATCCGGGCGTCTGCCTGGCGCAGGTCGGGACGAACGGGAATTTTTACGCCAACCCGGCGATCTGCAAGACCCGCTTTGGCCGCCTGTGGACGGACGGGCAGATGGAGCGCAACGGCTTCAACACCGTGCTCGCTCCCAACGGTCCTGCCTGCACCGGAGATTCCAACGTCAACGCCGACAGCGCCTCGGGCATCTACCCGCCCAGCAGCTATCATCCGGGCGGAGCCATGGCCGTCATGGCCGATGGTTCGGTGCGGTTGGTGAGCGAGGCCATCGACACCGGAAACCTGGCCTGGACCGAGGTCACAGCGGGAGCCAGCCCCTACGGTGTGTGGGGCGCCATGGGTTCCAAGTCGGGCGGCGAAGCCGGGGTGAACCCATGACGGAGCAAAACGGCCGGCCGGCGTCTCTGGCGCCTGTCGTTTTTTCGTTTCTTGCTTAAAAGTGTTGCCAAACCGGCTTGCAGCATTGTAAGCTAAGGGTGCTGTGCCCAGAGGGTGCGGTCACAACGATCGATGCACATTGCTTTTTTCGGGACGTCCCGATGGTGTTGTCGTCGTGTCGCCCCCATTATCGGAAACACTTTTATGAGACCGCGTCGTCCCGCGTTTACCTTGGTCGAGCTGTTGGTGGTGATCGCCATCATCGGCATTTTGATCGCCCTGTTGCTGCCCGCCGTTCAGGCTGCCCGTGAGGCCGCCCGCCGCACGCAGTGCAACAACAACCTCAAGCAACTTGGGCTGGGGCTGCAAAACTATCACGACGTGAACAAGAAGCTGCCCTTCGGCAAGGGCGGCTCGGGTCCCAAGTGCAACACCACGACCCTGCCTTATTGGGGAAACTGCTCTCGGCTCAGCGGTCTTATTCCCATGTTGCCGTTCATCGAGCAGCAGCCGATGTGGGACAATATTCGCGCTGGCGGCGGCAACCCTGCGACCTACCCCCAAGGTTGGTGCGGATGGTGCAGTTGGTCCAACTGGAATTACACCCTTCCCGCGTTGATCTGCCCTTCCGAGATCGTGCCGGTCCCGGCGCCGGGCGCGGTCGGGCAGAACAATTACTGCTTCAGCAAGGGCGACACGATTTATGATAACCGCGACTCGAACCAGTCGCGGGGCCTGTTCGCGGTCAACAATTGTGTGGGCCTGAATGAGGTGCTCGACGGCACCAGCAACACGGTGGCCATGAGCGAGCGCTGCCGCGGCGCCTACAACGGCGGCGGGCTCGGAAACAAGAACCCGCAGCCCATCAAAGCCGGGACGGCCACCGGACTCGCCAATCTCAACACCAAGCCGCTGGCCACCAATCCCGGCTTGTGTCTGGCCCAAGTCGGAAGCAGCGGCTACTACGTCACGCCAACGATCGTCAAGAACCGCTTCGGCCACCTCTGGACAGACGGTCAGATGGAGCGCGTCGGCTTCAACACCGTCATCGCTCCCAATGGTCCGGCTTGCACCGGCGACTCCAATGTCAACGCCGATTGTTATTCGGGCGTCTATCCTCCCAGCAGCTATCATCCGGGCGGGGTGCTGGCCGTCATGGCCGACGGGTCGGTGCGGTTCGTGAACGAAACGATCGACACCGGAAACCTGGCAATGACGGAAGTCTCGGGGGGACCGAGCCCGTACGGTGTTTGGGGCGCTCTGGGTTCCAAGGACGGCGGTGAAGGACGGACGGCGCCATGATGGTTGAAGGAACTGTCGCGAAAAGTGGCGGCCGCGGCGAGGGCAAATGCATTTTCACGGCGGCGTTCGTGCTGGCGCTATGTGGCGGCTGCAATAGCAAGCCGCACGTCGCCGGCAAGACGGTCACGGGCACCGTCACCTACAACGGCTCGCCGGTGGAGGGCGCGTCCGTCAGTTTCATCTCGCCCACGGCCAGCGGCTACGGCTCGACGGACAAGGAGGGGCGGTTTACGCTCCGCTCCGCGCAAGGCGAGGGAGTGCCGGTGGGCGAGTACAAGGTCACGGTGGTCAAGACCGAGTTGCCACCGACGGGCAAAGAAGCCACCTCGGATGCGGACTACGTGCCGCCCGACCCGGACGCTCCGCCTGCCCAGCCAAAGGATCTGTTGCCCGCCAAATATAAGCTGCCTGAGAGCTCGCAGCTTTCCGCCACCGTCACGGAGCAGGGACCGAACGAGGTAACGCTGACGTTGACGGATTAGTCCTTCAATTCCAGCGGGATGTCGTTCTGCGTGCCGGGCTTGACCGTGGCGTTCAGGTCGGTGGTGGCCGCCGAGAGGTACTTTTCGGGCAGCAGGTTGATGCTGACCGGACCGGGAATGTCCTCGCCTCTCGATTGCATTTCGTTCATCTGTTCGTAAGTCAAATTCGGCTCTGCTCCCTCGGTTTTGGTCTTTTGCACCGTGACCTTGTAGTCGCCGGGCACCGCGCCGTCCTTTTCGCCATACGACGAAAGTTCGTAGCGGCCTTGGGCGTCGGTGGTGGCGGTGCCGGGACGTCCGCCCGCCGGTGGTGCAAAGACCACGGTGGCCCCGTCCACCGGCTGGCCCTGGTAGGTCACGACGCCCGACACTTTGGCCGTGGCCGGACCTTTCTGTGCGGAACAACCCAACGCCAGCAACACGCACGACGAAACGAGCGTCGTCGTCTGAACCCGAGTAAGCATGGTGGAACAAGGCGAAAAATCGGGGGAAGCAGTTTCCCAAAAGGGGCCGAAAAAATGAGGGTAGCGAGCGATGAGGTCACCGTCAAGAGGCCCCGCGGGGAGTTCTTGTGTCCCCTATTTCAACTTAAAAAAAATAAAATACAGATCCGGGTTTATTGACAACCTTCCTTCCGCCCGGATAAAAGAAATAGCGTCGTAGGCGAGCGCTCGCGATTTCTTCGCGCGTGCTCCGCTTTTATTGCCGTTGCCCATTCCTGTTCATGTTTCGAGGAGCCGAGTTTATGGTACGCAGACGCGCTTTCACGCTCGTCGAGTTGCTGGTGGTGATCGCCATCATCGGCATTTTGATCGCACTGTTGTTGCCGGCCATTCAGGCGGCCCGCGAGGCGGCACGCCGCAGCCAGTGCAACAACAACCTGAAGCAGATCGCCTTGGCCGTGCAAAACTAAATCGACGTGAAAAGGGTCTTTCCGCCGCTCGCCGTGGGGACCAACAGCGGCGGTATCAACAACGGAAACCGTCTTGGTCCGCGCGTGATGCTGCTTCCCTACGTCGACCAACAGGCGCTCTGGGACGCGATCCGCGCCGGCGGGAACGGGCCGCAGCAGTCCGTTCCCGGACCCTGGCAAACCCCTCCGACGACCGCCATCAACTTTCCGCCGCAGGGGCCGAACGCCTGGACGAACACCTTTGTACCGTGGGTCACGACGATTCCAACCTATATCTGTCCCTCGGAGGTCTACGACATGACGTCGAATTTCACCGACACCGCGCGGAGCAACTACGTGTTCTGCGTGGGCGACACCATGAGCGGCAACAATGCGAACACCGGGCCGTGCCTGTACGCGACGGGCGGGCAGTGTCGCGGCATCTTCTCCTATTTCAACAGCAAGACGTCGATCGCGGCCGTGCTGGACGGCACGAGTAACACCGCGATGGTCTCGGAGCACTGTTACACAACCCGCACCGTCGTCAAGGGCATGACCAGCAGGAGCGGTGAGTTCTGCGTCGTTCCCAACGTTCAGACGAATCCCGCGCTCTGCCTGGCCCAAGCGAGCGGATCGAACTTCACGACTTTAGCCGTTCTGACGTTTACGAATGCCGAGCCGTGGGGGGGCAACCGCTGGCCCGACGGATCGCCCCAGTACGCCGGATTCATGACCGTGCTGCCGCCGAATAGCCCCAACTGCGTCGGCGCCGATACGGACACCTGCGTCACCGGTCAAAGCATCCCGGTCCAGAACGGTGTGATCAGTACGACCACCGGCACCATCAGCACCGTCTCGAGCAACCATCCGGGCGGCGCCTTGGTGGCCATGGCCGATGGTTCCGTTCGGTTTGTCAGCGAGGGGATCGATACGGGCAACCTGTCGTTCCCTGAGCCAATCACGGGCCCCAGCCCCTACGGCGTTTGGGGAGCGATGGGTTCCAAGGAGGGCAACGAGGGCGGAGCTCCCGCCGGACCATAAAACTTCAGCCACCCGCCAGTTGCTAGACTGCACGCAATCGTCGGTGGCTGGGGCAGAAGCTGGCCGAGATCGATCCGGCCCTTGCGATACGCGCCGCCGGCCAGCGATGCCCCGGTGGTGGCGCTAGTCCTTCAATTCCAGCGGAATCTCGTTCTTCGTGCCGAGCTTGACCGTGGCGTTGAGGTCGGTGGTGGTCGGCGAGATGTACTTTTCGGGCAGCAGGTTGACCGTGATCGGACCGGGAATGGTTTCTCCACGCATCTGTCTGTCGTTCATCTCCTCCTGGCTCAAATCCGGGATCGATCCCTCGGTCTTGGTCTTCTGCACCGTGACCTTATAGTCGCCCGGAATGGCGCCGTCCTTGTCGCCAAACGTCGAAAGTTCATAGTGGCCCTGGGCGTCGGTGACGGCGGTTCCTGGGCGTCCGCCCCCCGGGGGCGCGAAAACAACCGTGGCGCCCTCGACCGGCGCTCCCTTGTAGGTCACGACGCCCGACACCTTGGCCGTGGCCGGGCCTTTCTGACTGGAACAACCCAATGTCAGCAGGGATCCCAACGAAACGATGGCAACGGCGCGAAAAAATGAAGCACGCATGGCAAAAACCCGACTATCCCTTGATCGACATGGCGCCGACGCGGCGAAGACAAGCCGGCGAAAGACGTGAATGAAGATAATGAGCGGCGTGCTCGCCGTCAATAGGCTGGGCCAGCGGCGT
Organism: Pirellulales bacterium; assembly: GCA_035533075.1. Taxonomy (NCBI): domain Bacteria; kingdom Pseudomonadati; phylum Planctomycetota; class Planctomycetia; order Pirellulales; species Pirellulales bacterium. The sequence goes on from DATLUO010000266.1 coordinate 27,461, forward strand.
CCAGCACAGCACCGGCGAGGGCGCGGCGAGGACCTGGCTCGCGGTTCAAGCCACGGGCGATATAAAAATAAAAAACGGTCCCGCAAGACGGTTGACAATCCGCCGCTGCCACGCTAGAACCTGAAATGGAAGCGGTTCGGCCGGAGTAACCGTTCCCTTCGCATTTCCGGCGGATGTTCTCTCCAGCGGTCGGTTGCACCAAGGCGATGGGCATTGAGCTTGCTTTTTTTATTCGCCCCCTTTAATTCAGGACCCAACCATGAAGCACAGACGCGGCTTTACACTAGTGGAGCTGTTGGTGGTGATCGCCATCATCGGCATTTTGATCGCTCTTTTGTTGCCCGCCATCCAGGCCGCCCGCGAGGCCGCCCGGCGAAGCCAGTGCAACAACAACCTGAAGCAGTTCGGCTTGGCACTGCATAACTACATCGACGCGATCAAGGTCTTCCCTCCGCTCGCCGTGGGTACTACTACCGGCAGTCCCAACGACGGAAACCGCCTGAGTCCGCGGGTGATGCTGCTGCCCTACATGGAGCAGCAAGCCCTCTGGGACAGGATCCGCTCAGGCGGTACCGGAGCGCTCTACGCCAATAACCTCACCGGCGTCTACCCGCCCATGGGCAACGTGGCCTGGGACGGCAACTACGTGCCCTGGCGGCAGACCATTCCGAGCTACATTTGTCCATCTGAGGTCTACGACATGACGTCGAATTTCACCGACACCGCGCGAAGCAACTACGTGTTCTGCGTGGGTGAAACCATGAGCGGCAACAATGCGAACACCGGGCCGTGCCTGTACGGGGGAGGTGGGCAGTGCCGCGGCATTTTTTCTTACATGAATAGCAAGACGGCGATAGCGGCCGTGCTGGACGGCACGAGCAACACGGCGATGGTCTCGGAGCACTGTTACACAACCCGCACCGTCGCCAAGGGCATGAGCAGCCGGAGCGGTGAGTTCTGCGTGGTTGCCAGCGTTCAGGCGAATCCCTCGCTCTGCCTGGCCCAAGCGATCGGATCGAACTTCTCGACCAACGCTATTCTGACGTTTACCAATGCCGAGCCGTGGGGTGGCAATCGCTGGCCCGACGGAGCACCTGCCTACGCCGCTTTCATGACCGTGCTGCCGCCGAACGCCCCCAACTGCGCCGGCGCGGATACCGACACGGCCGTCGGCGCGGCTGTCCCGGTCCAGAACGGCGTGATCAGCAAGACGACCGGCACCATCAGCACCGTATCGAGCAATCATCCGGGCGGTGCTTTGGTCGCCATGGCCGACGGTTCGGTGCGGTTTGTCACCGAGGGGATCGACACGGGCAATCTGACATTCCCTGAGCCCATCACTGGCCCCAGCCCCTATGGTGTATGGGGAGCGATGGGTTCCAAGGACGGCGGCGAGGGCCAGGCGAATCTCACTGGCGGCTAAGCGCCGTCCGAGACCGGTCGTTTTGGCTCAAGCGTTCCGCCTAACCCCTGCTTGTTGAGTTTTCTATCCGCGCGTGGCCCCCTGGCGGGCAACGCGCGGTTTTTTTGCGCGCTTCGTCGCCGTCGGCGGTTTCTGCTAGGATAACGCGAAGCGAGGCAGGAGTCGGAGGGGAGGGGCGACTCCATGAAAACAACTTTTTCGCTTCCTCTTTCCTCGCTAACGGTGGGCCGGCGCTCGCAAGCTCGCTTGTCCCACCTTACGCTTCGCACGAACACCGCCGGCGATCCGCTGAACCTGAACCCTGAACCCTGAACCCTGAACCCCATGCGCGCCTTGGTAACCGGAGCGACCGGCTTCATCGGCAGACGACTGCTCGCACGGCTGGAACAGCCGGTAGTGCTTACGCGCTGGCCCGACCGCTTCGACAAGCCGCGGCCGGAGATCGACGTCTATGGCTGGGAGCCGATGTCGGGCCCGCCGCCCGAAGCGGCCCTGCGGGGCGTCGACGTGGTTTTCCATCTGGCCGGAGAGCCGGTGGCCGAAGGACGTTGGACCGCCCGAAAGAAAGCCCGCATTCGCGACAGCCGGCGCGTGGGCACGGCCAACCTGGTGAAAGGGCTGGCGGCCGCCGGCGAGCGGCCGCGCGTGCTGGTCTCGGCCTCGGCCGTCGGCTACTACGGCGATCGGGGAGACGAAATCCTCGACGAATCGTCGCCGCCGGGCGAGGATTTTCTGGCCGAGGTCTGCCGCCTGTGGGAGCTGGCGTCCGGCGAAGCCCGGCGCCTCGGCGTGCGCGTCGTCAACCCGCGCATCGGCATCGTGTTGGGCCGCGAAGGCGGCGCACTGAAAAAAATGCTCCCGCCGTTCAAGCTGGGCCTCGGCGGCCGCCTGGCCGGCGGCCGGCAATGGATGCCCTGGATCCACGTCGACGATCTCGTGGGGCTGCTGTTGCACGCGGCCACCGCGGCCGATATCGACGGGCCGATGAACGCCGTCGCGCCCCACCCCGTGACCAACCGCGAGTTCACCCAAACGCTGGCCGCCACGTTGCACCGCCCGGCGCTGTTTCCCGCGCCGGGCATCATGCTGAAGCTGGCCCTGGGCCAGTTCGCCGAAGTGCTCTTGGCCTCGCAGCGCGCCGTGCCGCAGGTCGCCTTGCGCACGGGCTACGAGTTCCGATTCGCCGATCTGGGCCCCGCGTTGGCGGAGATAGTGGGAGGCGGATGAGGGTTCAGGGTTCAGGGTTCAGGGTTCAGGAAAGGTGGCAGTCGGTTCGCAGGCGAACTCCGCTTGCGCGTCGCTGAACCCCGAACCCCGAAGCCTTCGTGTGCTGGATTTTGTAGGCGAAGTCCGCTTGCGCGTCGCTGAACCCTGAACCCTGAACCCTGAACCCTCTTACGGCGTGGCCGGAATGCCCAGCAGCGCTTCTTCCTCCTCCTGAATGATGATCCGCGGCGTGACCATCATCATCAGGCTTTGCGTCTCGCGGCCGATGCCCACGTTCTTGAACAGACGGTTCAGATACGGAAGCTTGCTCAAGATCGGCGTGCCGAATTCGTTGCGGCCTTCCGACAGTCGCTTCACGCCGCCCAACAACACCGTGCCGCCGTCGGGCACGCTCACCGTCGTACTCACCGAGAAGAACGAGAACGACGGCAACTGCACCGTGGTGCCTTGCGTGGACGTGACGGTCGAAGTCACGCGCTTCGTCGTGTTGGCGCTGGGGCCTTCCGAATCGCTGTTCTGCGTGGTGTTGCTCGAACCTTGGAACGTGAAAGTGCTGACCTGCGTTATGTTGCTGAAGAAGGGAACCAACGTCAACCGCACGAAGCGGCGGTCGCTGGAGATCACCGCCTGCACCGTGAGCGCCGTTCCCTCGTTGAGCACGATGATCACCGGCTGCTGCGCCGCGGCGAAGGCCCCGACCACCGGAATCACGCTGATCACGAACGGCGTCTGCGTGACGTCGAACACGGTCGCGCTCTGGCCGTTGAAGAGCGTCACCTTGGGCGCCTGCAACACGTTGCTGCGGCGGTCGCCTTGCGAAGCCTCGATCAGGAAGTAGGCCTCGATGTTGCTCAAGATCGCGAAGCCCACGGTCGAACCCGCGCCGGCCTGATAACCGCCGAACTGCGGAGTCGCCAGGGCGAAGCTTCCCTGCTGCACCGGAATGTCCAGGTCGGAGCTGTAGAGCACGCTGCCGGTGGCGCCCGGCGCCAGACCGACGGTCACCGACTGCGACTGGTTCAGGCCGTTGGCCGGCAGGCCGATATTTTGGATGGTGTTTCCCTGCGGCGGAAAAGCGTTGGATGAGCCGGTATTTGGGACGTTGACCTCGCCCAGGCTCTGTCCGAACAGGGCGAACGGTTTGTTCAGCCTGGTGGGAAGATTGATATCGAAGTTGACGCCGATACGTTCGAAGAAGTTGTCGTTGAGCGTGATGAACCGCACCTCGATCGTCACCTGCAGGTCTTGCAGGCGGCGGAGCTGGTCGAGCAAGTCGGCGATCTCTTCGTGAACTTCCTGCGTCTGGCTGATGACGAGGCTCAAGTTGCCCTGGAACTGCTGAATGGATCCGGGTCCGCCCACGTCGTCCCAGGTGGTGGGGGCGATGGTCGAGGTGAGCAGATCGATCAGGGTCTCGAAGTCGGCCTGGGTGCCGCCCGACAGTCCGCCGGGGCCGGCCAATGACGAGGAGGGGTTGAGGGGCGCGATCGCCGAGGCGCTGCCGGTGCTCATTTGGGCCAACAACGAGCGGGCGTCGCCCACCGCGTTGCCGCCGGAGGCCGGATTCGAGACCGCCACGGAGAGCGGCGCGTCGCCGTTGAGGCCCGCCCAGTTGTTCGGCAGATTGGCCTGCGCGTCGTCCAGCGCGCCCCGGATGCCCATGCGGCTGTTGGGCACGAAATTCGGGATCGGCGTCACCAGGTCGGCCACGTAGTAAATCTTCGGAAACACCTCGCCGTCGCGCATCTGTTCGCTGGTGATCTTGAGCACCTCGCTCTTGATCACATAGCTCAGGTGCAGCGGCTGCAAGATCAGGTCCAAGGCGCTCTTCAGCGAAATCTCGGAGGTGAGATTGATGCTCACGGGCGTGTTCGAGTCGACGCCTTCTTCGGTCAGCCCGCGCGGATCGAGGTAGGTCGGAATTTGCGCCAGCTTGCCCAGGTCTTCGATCACCTGGGCCAGCGGCGCGTCTTTATACTTCAACCACACGGGGGTGCGCAGCTTCTTCTCGATCTCCAAATCGCGCTCGGTTTTGCGGTTGGCCAATTGGCGAAGCTGTTCTCGGCGCGTCTCGGTCAGCTTTTGCCAGGTCTTGGCGTCGCCGTGGACGTAGGGCTTGTTGTCGTCGAAGGGAATCGCCGACTCTTCGACGCCGTTCAACGATGCCACGAAGCCGTCTGCCTTGGCTTCGCGGATCTCGTTGTATTTCTGCGTAGCCGATACGAGTTTGACCGTATTTTTGAGCTGCTGCACCACCAGCTCGTCGGGCGCGATCTCGGCCGCCCGCTTGTAGACGACTTCGGCTTCGGGATAGCGCTTTTCATGCATCAGCTTGTTGAATTCGTCGACCAGCTTGGCCAGCTTTTCCTGCACCTCGACCTTGGTCTGGCGTTCGCGTTCGATCTCGGTCCGCACCTCGTTGTTCCGCTCGTTCAGCTCGATGCGGCCCTTGTTGGCGCCGACGTAGCGGTCGAGCTCTTCCAACTGGCGGTCGACGCGGCGCAGCAGAACGTCGCGGGCGGCCTTTTCGAGTTCCGCCCTCTCGACGATGTCGCGGCACTCTTCCAGCGCTTGCCGGGCCTGCTTGGGGCTCGTCTCGCGGAGCCGGGCCGCGGCCTGTTCTTTGCGCGACAGCTCGGCGGCCGCCTGCCGATATTTGAGCTGCTGCGCGGCGGCCGTCTCGGCCAGCATGGAGCCGTCGCCGCCGGGCTTTTTGCCGGTCTCTTGGGGACGGGCCAGAAACTGCAAATGGTCTTGCAGCCGCTGTTGCGTGAGCGGGTCGAGCTCGTCGCGGTGAAGGTTCGCCTTGCGGAACCAATTCAGCGCGGTGGCGCGGTCGTGGTCGCGCAGGGCCTGCTCGCCGCGTTGGAACAGTTCCAGGCCGTCTTGGGGCTCGACCTCGTTCTGTGCCCTGGCGGGCACGTTGCGCGTGAGGTCGTGCTCGCGGTCATAAATCGCCTGGCTGGCCGCGGCGGGATCCTTTTCGTCGGTGCCGATCGGCATGACGCCGCCGGCCGGCCGGACCTTGTGCCGCTCCTGACGCAGCCGCTGGATTTTCAGCACCAACTGCCAGGGCCGCTCGTCCTTGGGACCGAAGGCCGCGTCGGGCACGCCGAGGCTTTCGGCCTGCTCGGCCAGGGTTTCGGCACGTTCCACGTCGCCGGCCGCCAGGGCCGCATGCGCCTGGCCCATGAACCTGATCGCTTGCTCTTTCTGCTGCGCGTCGGCCGCGGCCAGCGGCGACCGCCCGGCGTGGTTTGGCGCGCCGGCGGGGGCGCCTGGCGGAAAGTCGCCGAAACCGCCGCCCGCGGGGTCGGCCTCGACCGGCGGGAGCGGCTCGATGCGGCCGCCGCCGCCGCGGCGGGCCGCCGCGATGCGCTCCAGCAGCAATTCGGGCGTGGCGTCGGCCGGGCCATACACCACCTTCAAGCGCCGCGCATTCTCGACCAGCCGCTGGGCCTCATCGAATTCGTGCCAGGCCAGCAACCCTTCGGCCTGTTCCAACAGGCACTCCGCCTTGCGACGGCGATAAGTCTCCGAGTCGGGGCCGCCCTGCTGCGGAAGCTGAGCGTAATGCTGGACGACCGCTTCGACCTTGGCCGGCGAATCTTCTTGAAAGTCGTATTGCAAGCCGAGGGCTTTGGCCTGATTGACCAGCTCGGCGGCCAGTCGCAGGTCGCCCACGGCCAACGAGCGCCGCGCCCTCACCAGCAGCTTGCCGCCTTCCTCGCGCAGCAGCTCATCGGCGGTCTGACTGGAGGCCGCGGCGCCGACGGTGGGCAGGCCCGGCTCGTGACGATCGTCTTCCGGCGGCGCGGTCATCGTCTGTTTGCCGAACGGCGATTCGCTGGGGAAGGGTCGTTGGCCGGGCAAGTTGCCCAGCGTGTCTTCGGCCGGAGGCAAGCTTTCGTCCCGCGGACCGGCCGACATGCCGGTATCGGCCGGGGGCCGGTCCATGGTCGGCTCAAAGCGGTTGGCACCTTGCGCGAAGGGATCGCGCACGCCGGAGGGTTGTTTTGCCTGTTTTTCCCGGCCCTCGGGCGCGAACAGCTCGCTGGGCCGTTTGGGACCGGCCGACGAACGCTTTCGCATCCCGTTCAGATCGCGCCGCGCCTTTTTGGGGGTGTCGCCCATGTGCATCATGCCATAGGTGACCGGAATCTTTTCGGCGCGGCCGAGCAGCGAGTCGGCAGTCTCCAGGTTGCCTTCGTTCATGGCCTGGCGGGCCTTGGAGAGCAGGTCGGCCACCTGCCGCTTGGCTTCTTCGGGGTTGCGTGCCGGCGCGGCCTGCCCGAAGGCGGCCAGGCCGTCGAGCGCTTGCAGGGCGACTGTGGGCGGCGCCGCCCAAGTCGACGCCGACGTCACGGCCAAACTCGTGCCGACGCAGGCGGCGAGGATCCGAGATGAGGTGTTCAACGCGATCTCCTTTCGGATTCGCCAGGTGCTCGGCCCCAAGGGCGCGAGGAGACCAATCCTGGCAACATGTGACTCAGATGGGATGGTGGGAAATGGCGCGGTCCCCGCGCGGAGGAAGATCGCGGTCGCGGCGGCGGGCGCGTCGGATGGGCGCGGTCCGCCGGCGCAAACGTCAGGCCTTCCTTGGCGGGTTTGCGTACTATCAGATGTGTCTTACAGAGCTTGGCAGAAGAGAGGCGGTTAAATACCCGCCCGGCCAAGCGCGGTCAAGGCCAGTTGGGAAAAAAATAATGCTCGGCCGGTTCCGGCCAAGCTCTGCCCCAGCCACCGGCGCCGCGATGCCCGGCAGCGCGCCTGATTGACTCCCCGCCGTTTCCTGGTAGGATAGCCTGTTAAAGGCTACCCGGAACGGTAGAAGCTGGTCGTTGTTTTTCCGCTTTTAGAGCGACCCACATCCTTCCTTCGAGCAAACTGGAGTCTCGTGCCATGAAGACCCATCGGTCGAGCGGCCCGGCGCGCCGCGCTTTTACGTTGGTCGAATTATTGGTGGTGATCGCCATCATCGGCATCTTGATCGCCTTGTTGCTGCCCGCCGTGCAGGCGGCCCGCGAAGCGGCCCGGCGGTCGCAGTGCAACAACAACATCAAGCAGTTGGGGCTGGCCACGATCCTCTACCACGATACGTGGCGCAAGTTTACTTATGGACGGGGCGGATGGAACGAAGACAACCGTTGCGGCGATTTTAGCGGCTTTCTCACGCTGTTGCCCTATGCCGAGCAAGCGCCGATTTGGCAGTTCATCGACGGCGAAAACAACAATCCCGCAAGCGGATCGGTTTATCCCTGGGGTCCCGCCACCAACGTGCCGTGGCACACGCTGCTCACCACGCAACTCAGCGTAATGATTTGTCCGTCGAGCCCCTATCCCGTGAACACGAATTACGCGGGCATGGGCCAGCGCAGCTATCACTTCAATGCGGGTACGAGCATCAACAACTACACCGCTGAGACGAACGGCATCTATAGCCACTGGATGGCCTCCACCAAAAAACCCTGCACCGGCAGCAACCAGCAAAAGGCGATTCGCAACATTCTCGACGGCACCAGCAACACCGCCAACATCAGCGAAAAAGCGCTCACCACGGCAAGGCGCAACGGCGTAACGCCGCCGCCGTCGACGACCATCATGGGCCAGGGCGTCCAAGGACATACCCCAGCCGTCTTGATCCCGAACCCGACGATCTGCCTGGCTACGGCCCAAAACCGGAACTACGTGGCCGGCCAAATCGTTAACATCAGCAATTACCAGAACGGCGACCAGTGGATGATGGGCCATCCGTACTGGACCTTGTTCACAACGATACTGCCGCCCAATAGTCCCACGTGCTACGGCACGACCGGCCTCAATCCCAGCAATGCCAACGGAATCTTTCCGCCCACAAGCTGGCATCCCGGCGGCGTGCTGGTGGGCATGGCCGACGGCAGCGTGCGTTTCGTCACGGAAGGCATCGATTGCGGCAATTATGGCATGCCGCCCGCCTTGAACTACGGTGTCTGGGGCGCCATGGGGACGGTTGCCGGTGGCGAGGCCTATGGCCTGGGAGGCACCCCCTAGTCCTTCTCAGTCGTACCTTGAGCGAGGGCACTTTTTCGAGCACTCCTCTATCGTGAGATCCTTCGTGTTTTTTCCTTGTGCGTTCGCGACTTCGTTCAGGGTGGGCCGGCGCTCGCAAGCTCGCTGGTCCCACCCTACCGGCAGGTTTTGTTTGTTCTCGCTGGCGGCGGTGCTGGCGGTTGGTTGTTCAAAAAGCGACCGTGACACGGGCACCGTACCGGTTTCGGGCAAGGTAACCCACGGCGGGCAGCCGCTGGCCGGCGCCGTTGTCACGTTCGTCAGCGACGCCGGCCTGACGCCTGGCGCGGGAATGTCGGACGCCGACGGCGGCTACAGCCTGAGAGTGAAGCCGGGCAGCTATACGGCCACTGTTTCGAAATTGACCGGCTCCGGCGACACCAAAACAGTGAGCATGGAAGACGCGATGGCCAACGCGGACAAGCCGCGCGAGGGACCAAAAGAAACGCTGCCGTCGAAATATCAAAGTCCCGTCGAATCGCCCTTGAAGTTCGAGGTCAAGCCCAGCGGCAGCAACACGTTCGATCTCAGCCTGAGCGACTGATGACCGCTTGCTATACTTCACGCGGCAAACGCCTGCGCAGCCACGATTCGATTTGCCCGGCCAGTTCGCTGCGCGCCGCCGTCACGAGTTGGCCGGAACGGCACTCAACTGGGCCAGCACCTGCAGTACGCCGTTGAGATGGGCCAGCCGGGGGCCGAAGCGATCGACGAACTCGTTGAGCATGAATTCGCCGTCGCACAGCACCTCGGCGTTTTCGTTCACTTCCTGGGTGAGCGTGGCCAGGAACTCGGTCTGCACACGGCTGAGC
>DATLUO010000267.1 GCA_035533075.1 Pirellulales bacterium
ACGGCAGGTGAGTAGGTAAAACTGCCGACGACGCTGGCAGTGGCGTCGAGCTGCGTGCCGCTCAGGGCCGTTCCGTATGTGATGGCGGCCGGCGTCGGCCAGTTGATGGTGGGCGTGGCCTGGTTGACGGCGAGCATCACGCTGCCGGTGGCGGTGGCGTAATCGCTGGTGTCGGTCGGCGTGAACGTGACGGTCAGCGGTTGCTGCCCCGCGCAGAGTACCGTGCCGGCGGTAGGTGAGTAGGTAAAACTGCCGGCGACGCTGGCAGTGGCGTCGAACTGCGTGCCGCTCAGGGCCGTGCCGTAAGTGATGGCGGCCGGCGTCGGCCAGTTGATGGTTGGCGTGGCCTGATTGACGGCGAGCATCACGCTGCCGGTCGCCGTGGTGTAATCGCTGGTGTCGGTCGGCGTGAACGTGACGCTCAGCGGTTGCTGCCCCGCGCTGAGTACCGTGCCGACGGCAGGTGAGTAGGTAAAACTGCCGACGACGCTGGCAGTGGCGTCGAGCTGCGTGCCGCTCAGGGCCGTTCCGTAGGTGATGGCGGCCGGCGTCGGCCAGTTCAGGGTCGGTGTGGCCTGGTTGACGGCGAGCATCACGCTGCCGGTGGCCGTGGTGTAATCGGTGCTGTCGGTCGGCGTGAAGGTGACGTCCAGGGGTTGCTGGCCCGCGCCGAGTACCGTGCCGGTGGCCGGTGAGTAGCTAAAACTCCCGGCGACGTTGGCAGTGGCATCGAGTTGCGTACCGGTCAGGGCCGTGCCGTAGGTGATGGCGGCCGGCGTCGGCCAGTTCAGGGTCGGTGTGGCCTGATTGACGGCGAGCATCACGCTGCCGGTGGCCGTGGTGTAGTCGGTGGTATCGGTCGGCGTGAAGGTGACGCTCAGCGGTTGCTGCCCCGCGCCGAGTACCGTGCCGGAGGTAGGCGAGTAGGTAAGAGTGCCGGGGACGCTGGCGGTCGCGTCGAGTTGCGCGCCGCTCAGGGCCGTGCCGTAAGTGATGGCGGCCGGCGTGGCCCAGTTGATGGTGGGCGTGGCCTGGTTGACGACGAGCATCACGCTGCCGCTGGCCGTGGTGTAGTCGGAGGTGTCGGTCGGTGTGAAGGTGACGCTCAACGGTTGCTGCCCCGTGCCGAGTACCGTGCCGACGGTAGGTGAGTAGGTAAAACTGCCGGCGACGCTGGCAGTGGCGCCGAGTTGCGTGCCGCTCAGGGCCGTACCGTAGGTGATGGCGGCCGGCGTCGGCCAGTTGATGGTGGGCGTAGCCTGGTTGACGGCGAGCATCACGCTGCCGGTCGCCGTGGTGTAATCGGTGCTGTCGGTCGGCGTGAAGGTGACGTCCAGCGGTTGCTGGCCCGCGCTGAGTACCGTGCCGGCGGCCGGTGAGTAGGTAAAACTGCCCGCGACGCTGGCAGTGGCGTCGAGCTGCGTGCCGCTCAGGGCCGTGCCGTAAGTGATGGCGGCCGGCGTCGGCCAGTTGATGGTGGGCGTGGCCTGGTTGACGGCCAGCATTACGCTGCCGGTGGCGGTGGTGTAGTCGGTGGTGTCGGTCGGCGTGAAGGTGACGCTCAGCGCCTGTTGGCCCGCGCCGAGTACCGTGCCGGCGGCCGGTGAGTAGCTAAAACTGCCGGGGACGTTGGCAGTGGCGTCGAGCTGCGTGCCGCTCAGGGCCGTCCCGTAGGTGATGGCGGCCGGCGTGGCCCAGTTGATGGTTGGCGTGGCCTGGTTGACGTTGACGGTCACCGATCCTGTGGCGGTGGTGTAGTCGGCAGTGCCGGTCGGTGCGAAGGTGACGCTCTCGGTCTGACCGTTGCCGGCGCCGAGCACCGTGCCCGCCGCGATGGTGTAGGCAAACGCGCCCGGAACGTTGGTCGGCTGTCCGCCGATCACAAAGCTGGCCGTGCCATTGAGCTGGGAGTTATCGAGGGTCGTGCCGTAGGTGATGTTTACGGCCGCGACGGTTAGAGTGGGCGCCGCCGGCGTGATCTGGCCTGGACCGGTGGCCGTGGTTGGAAGCGAGTAGTTGCTCGCCAACGTTCCCGACGCCGCCGTAAAGTCGCCGGAGACCAGATTGACCGTGATGGTATTGGCGACGGGCACGTCGGCGCTGTTATAGCTGCCGGACGCGGCGGTCACCGTGAAGCTGTCGTTTCCCGCCAGGCCGGAGATCTGATAATCGGCCGAGGTCAACGTGGCGGCCGTGGTGCCGTCGTAGGTTTTCGTCGGATCGTTGATGATACTCACGCTCAGCGCGGCGGGAGCGACGGTGCCACTCACGCTCACGTCTTGTTCGGCTGCCCCGCTGCTGGTGTCGGTGATCGTGCCTTGCACGCTGCCGGCGTTGACTAGCGCCGTGACGCGAACGTCGATGACCGTGGCCGGCAGCGTTCCGCTGGTGGGAACCAGGGTCAGCGAGCCCGACCAGTTAACGCCGTCGGTCGACAGCTCGACGCCCGCCGGCGCGGTGACCACAACATTATCGGTAAGTTGTATGCCGTTGACGGTGTAGGTCGAGGCGGTGCCCGGCGTGCCGTAGGTGCTCGTGCCCAGGTTCAAAGAGGTCTGGCTGACGTAGAGCAAGGGCGCGCTGGTGTTGGTGAGGTTGTAGGTCAGGGGTGTCGAAACGCCGCTGGCCGATGCGGTCACGGTGTAGCTGCCGGCGACGCCGTTCGAGGCGCCGGGCATGCTGATCTGGCCCGTGGAATCGAGCACGACCGATGACGCGCTCAAGTCGGCCCCCGCGCCGTTGCCATTGGCGTTGACGGTGAAAGTGACCACGCCGCCCGCGACGGGCTCAGAGTAAAAGAGGGTGTCTGCCTTGGCGGTGACCACGGCCACGAGCGGCGCAAGCGGCTGGTTCAGTCCGACGGTTTGCTGGTCGCCCGACACGTAGGTCAGCGTAAAGCCCTGCGACTCGAACGCGCCGATGTCCGGCGTTCCGACGCGCGGCTTGCCGCGCATATCCGTCGAGGGAATGCCGGTGCCGGACGTGCCGCCGTCGATTGCTGGACTGCCGGGCAGGAGAGGCACGGATTCGATGTTACCGCCGTAGTAGCCGAGGGGGCCGAGCAGCGGATTGGCGACGTCCACCTGGTTGCCGGCGACGCCGTTTTGCAAACCGCCCGCTCCGCCGAAGCCGATCAGGTTGTACGTGCCCGTCACGTCTCCGGCGATGTCGGAAGGGTTGCTGGCCGCGGTGTTGAGGGCCACGATCGTGTTGGTGAGCGAAAGCGTGCCGGCGTCGCTGTCGAGACCGCCGCCGGTTTGCGCGGCGGTGTTGCCGGTGACGGTGACGTTGGTGAGCGACGCGGTGCCGTCGTTGAACAAACCGCCGCCCGCCGTGGCGGAGTTGTCGGCGAGCGTTACGTTGACGAGCGTTGTCGTGGCGCCGGCGGCCGTGTAGACGCCGCCACCCTTGGTGGCCATATTGCCAACGAGTACGTCGTTGTCGAGTGTGAGCGTGCCACCCTCGTTGTCGATGGCGCCCCCGTTGGCGGCCGAACCGCCGGTCAAGATCAAGTTCTTGATGGTGACCGTTCCGCTCGTGATATCGAACACGCTCCCCTGGCCTTGGGCGTCGAGCGTTTCGGCGCCATTGGGGTCCGTCTCGCCCCCGATCGTCATACTGTGATTGACGACGAGCGGGCTATTGAGGTCGAACCAGCCGCCCTGGAAGGGAACGTTAATCGCCGGCGTGCCCGAGAGCGTGCCGGCGTAGGCGATCGCTTCGCGCAGCGTGTTCTGCAGGAAGAACGGATCGGAGTCGGCGGTGGTTGTGACGATCAAGCTTGCCGCGCGGATGGCGAAGACGGCGGGGGTGCTGTCGGCGTTGGTGTAATCTTGCGCGTCGCTGCCGTTCCAGTTGGCAGCCGTCCAGTGCGCGACGGCGGTGTAGGTTCCGGCGGCGCTCGGGGCGCCGGCCAGCGGCGTCTGGTCGCCGAGCTGCGCGGCGGTGGTGAAGCTGCCGCTGTAATACGTATACGTCAGGCTTCGGTCGCCGACCGCATCGGTCAGCGTAACGCCGCCGGCCCCGGACACCGTCATGCCGTTCACGCCGTGTGCGGCGCCGTCGTAAATGCCGCCCGCCCCGGTGATGGTCACCGTGGGCGTCATGGTGGTGAGCGTAAGCGTGGCGGCGCTCGTGGTCGCCTGGCTGGAACCGTTGCTGAACACCGCTTCGAATAGGTCGCCGTTGAGGCTGAAGGGCACGTCGTCGATCGTCAGCGTGGCGCTCATCACTCCCAGGGAGGCGCCGCCGGACGCGATGACCGCCGGCGTCGTGCTCGTGGCGCCGCTGAATTCGCTGTTGTCGCTGATAGCGGTGAAGGTCGTGCCGCCGTCGGTGCTGTACTTCCACTGCACGCTCGGATCGGGCGCGCCGTAAGCGCTGGCGGTAAAGGTCGCCTGCCCCCCTCCGCTCACGGTTTCGTCACTCGGCTGCGCCGTGATGGCCACCGCCTGCTGATTGACCGTGAAGCTCTGCTCGGCGGCAAAGGGCGACGTGTGATATGAATTGTCGATGGCCTCGACGCTCCAGTAATAGGTCAGGCCCGGCGTCAGCCCCTGCAGCGTATAACTGAGCGTGCGCAGCACCGTGCTGTCGGCGTTGACGTAGACGGGCGAGACGACGTCGTCGTCGCCGGGCGTCGTGCCGACGCGGAGCTTATAGACGAGCGCCTTGGCCGGCGTGGTGCCGCTTTGGGCCGGTGGTTGCCAGGAGAACGTGACCGACGTTCCGTTGACCTGCGACTGTAGGCTGGTCGGCACCGTGGGCGGCACATCGGCCGGCACAATGTTGGGGACGCCGAACACGCCCACGTCAGACTGCACGTTGGCAAGCGCGACACCCAGCCTGCCGTTGCCGAGATAGTCGCCGAACGCAGCCGACGACAGGCTCGGTGGCACATAGTAATAATTGAGTGTGCTTCCGCCGATTTCTGGCTGGAAAAAATCGGCGCCCGCCTGGCTGAACGTTCCGTCGCCGTTATTGCTGTACATTGTCGAGAAATCTGAATCGATCGAGACGAGCAGGTCGAGGTTGCCGTTGCCGTACACGTCGGCCCACGATCCGCTGTCGCCGCCGGCCAGTTGCTGGCTGATCGTGAACGTTCCATTACCGTTATTGTGCCAAAGTTGGCCGCTGCTGCGGGTGTTGAGATAGAGGTCGACGTGGCCGTCGTTGTCGTAGTCGCCCCAGGCCACGGAGAACGCGCCTTCGCCCGACGCGCCGGGCAGGGCCTTGCTGGTCACATTGGTGAACGTGCCATCGCCGTTGTTCTGCCACAGCTCGGTGAAGTTTTCCGGGACGAAGCTCTGCCCGTCCAGGTCGGTGCCGCTATAAGGGTTGTTGTCCCAGACCTCGCCGCTGCCGCTGATGAGCAGATCGAGCAAGCCATCGTTGTTGTAGTCGACAAACGAGACGCTGCCCGACATGAGGCCCGGAACGCCGACCGCGCCGGCGAAATCGCTCGCGAGGAGATGCTGGGCCTCGTCGTATTCGACAGTGCGCGTTGCCGACGTTCCGGGCAATAAAGCACCAACCGCCGCCTCGTATTGGGCCAGGTTGCCGTTGGGAGCAAAAAAGCCGCTCGGCAGCAGATCGGCGTTGAAGCCTCCTGACCAAGGATTGTTGGCCGTGGGGGGCAGGAAAGCGCTGGCGGTGACGTCGGTGAAGGTGCCGTTGGCATTCTGTTCCCACAACTGCGTGATCTCCGTCGCTCCGTCCTGTGCTGAGGAATCGGAGCCGGCCATGGCCCCCGCATAACCGACCCCGGTAATGAGCAGATCGAGCCGGCCGTCATTGTTGAAGTCGCCCCAGGCCGCCGAACCGCTCACGAGCTGGGCCAGGGCCTGGCCATTGTCGGGGAAAAGCTGCGCGGTCACGTTCGTAAACGGCTTGCGCGGGCCGTTGTTTCGCCACAGCTCGGTGACCGGGTTGCCGGACGCGTCGGCGCCGCTGATGAGCAGGTCGGGCAGACCGTCGTTGTTGTAGTCTCCCCAGGCGAAGGCCGAGGACGACAACCCCCCGCCGACTCCCTGTCCCCCCGGCAGGCCGCCCGGGAATAGTTGCGCCGTGACGTTGGTGAACGTTCCATCGCCGTTGTTCTGCCAAACCGCGGTCCCGTCGTTGCCGACAAACAGGTCGAGCTTGCCGTCGCCGTTGACATCCAACCATTGCAAAGTGGGGCCGGCTAGAGCACCGCCGCCGATGCCGGTGCTCGTGCGCTGAAGGAATGGCAGGTCCCAGTGATATTGAACTTGAACAAGTCCGGCCGCGCTGACCCCGTTGACCGGGGTCAAAGAGGCCGTTAGAAACTGCCCGCCGGCCAAATGTATCCACTCCTCGATTGAGAACTCATCGGGGGCGCCATAGCTGTAGCTGCCGCCGTAGCTTAGGTCTTGCTGCGGGCGCAACACCAGGTTGTTGTCGGGCACGGTCGGAGTGCCGTCGCTGAGCTCCTCGGGCAGCCAGGTGATGCCCCCGCTGACAAGGAAGTTGAAAGTCAACGACGCCACATGCGCTGTGGCATTGTCGCTGTAACCGGTGGCGGGATCATAATAAAGTGGAAGTCGAAGGGCGGCAAGCACTCCGGCTTCAGTCGTATCCAAGCTATATATAGGGAGCGCTTGGTAGGGAATTATGAATCCGTTATCGTAGGAGGATTCGATCCCGACGCCGTTGTTCGCCCATAACTGAACAGTCGGCCCGCCGGGGCCCTCTCCGGTCAGCAGCAAATCGGCGCGAGCGTTCAGGCCGCGATCGCCTTCGGCGTCGCCCACGGCGAAGGCGGCGGACGAAACGTCGGCGCTGGCACGGCCGAAGGCCACGGCGGTGGCGTTACTGAAAGTGCCGGTGAACGGGTTGTTGAACCACAACTGCGTAATGGGGGCGTTATTGTTCGTGGCGTCTTCTCCGCCGATCACGAAGCTGTCGAACCGCGTGGCGTCGAAGTCGCCCCAGGCCACCGTTGGATCGGCGATTTCGAGATCGCTCAGCCCAGGCGCCGCCGTGTCGGTGATGTCTTGCCAACTGTCCACGGCGCCGTAGCTGCCGGCAGACAACTCCCCTTTGAAGAGACGCGTCTCCCATTGGCCCGCGGCGTTTTGTCCCGAGATCAGCAGCGTGGGCTGGCTGTCGGAGAACGCATAGTAAGTGAAGGCCGCCGACGAATAGCCAAGCTGCGGCAGGGTGGCCGCGGCGGTGGTGTCGAGGTGGAAGGTGCCGTCGGCGTTGTTCCGCCAGACCTGGGTGACGGGCGTGCCGTCGGCCTCGTTGCCGGTGAGCACGAAACCGAAGTAGCCGTTGTCGTCGAGATCGGCCCACGACGCCGAGCCGTGATCGACCTGCGCGATGCCCGCGGGGAAGGCGGCCTGGGTATCGTTGTAAAAGCCGCCCCGCCCGTCGTTCAACCAGAGCTGGGTGACGGGCGCGCCGTCGGTCTGGCCTAAATCGGCGGTCTGGCCGGAGAGCAGAATATCTCGCCGCCCGTCGCTGTTGATCATGCCCCAGGTTACGGAGGAGTAACCGACGCCGGGGACGTCGGGCATGGCGATCTGCGTGACGTCGTCGAAGGCGCCGGGATTGCTCGCGCCTTCGTTGTGCAGCAGGTAGGTGTGCGGCGCGCCCGAGGCGTCGAATCCGGTGATCACCAGGTCGAGATAACCGTCGTTGTCGTAGTCGCCGAAGGCGACGGAGCCGTCATAGAGGCCGACCACCGACGCCGGCAGCGACGGACGTTGTTGAGTTGTGCCGGTTGTTGCTATGGGAGCTTGCTGGAAGATGTCGTTCCCTTGGTTGATCCAAAGCTCGGTAATGGGCGTGCCGTTGGCGTCCTTGCCAGTGACGATTACGTCGAGCTTGCCGTCGTTGTTGACGTCGCCGAAGGCCATGGCGCCGTCGGTGACGGCCGGCAGGCCGGTTTGAGCGCTGGTGTGCAACGTCATGGCATACATGGCGTTCTTCTGCGGATCGGTGCCCTGATAGGCGCCGATGTCGGTAACGCCGTCGAGCCGCGGATTTCCGCGTTGGTCCGTTTTGGGCAGCGAGAACGGCGCTGGCGGTGAAACGTCGCCAGCACCGATGGCGGGGCTTCCGGCGAGAAGCGCCATCGTCTGGGTCGGTCCGCCGTTATCGGCCAATGGTCCAAGACCGATGGCGCTGCTGCTGTCGGTGCCCAAAACAATGGTAGGGACGGGGCCGCTAGTCGTGAATCCGCTTGCGTCGCCCACGACGCCGATCAAGTCGGCGTCGGTCGCGGCATAGGCGCCGGCCACGTCTGGGTCGCTGCCGGTGGCCGCGTTGCCGGCGAGGATGGTATTGGCGACGTTCGCGGTGGCGCCCGACAAATTGTCGATGCCGCCGCCCTGCGTAGCCGGGTTGCCCGACAACGTGCTATAGGTGACCGTCGTTGTGCCGGCGTTGTAGATAGCGCCCCCCAAGCTGCCGGAGTTTCCAGTAAACGTGCTGTCGATCACCGATAGCGAGCCGCCGGTATTGTCAAAGATGCCGCCCGCGTCGCCCGTGGCCGAATTGCCCACAATGGTACTGGCGGTGACGGCGGCCGCGGCGCCGGAATCGTTATCAATGCCGCCGCCGTGCTCGGTGGCGGAATTGTTGGAGACGGTGCTATCGGTCAGTGTCAGCGTAGCGCCGGACTCATTGAATATGCCGCCGCCCGCGGCCGCCGAGTTCCCCGAAATCGTCGTGGTGGTCACGGCCAGGCTGCCATAATTGTCGATTCCGCCGCCGAGGTCGGCCGGGTAGCCGCCTTGGGCGTCGCCTCCAGTGACGGTCAGATCCGACACGGAAATGTCGACCGGATTGTTGTTGGCGTCCGTGGCCTCGATCTGAAACACGCGAGCGCCGCCGCTGGTGGTTTGGTCGATGGTTAGCGAACTGGCGCCGAGGCCTTGAATAGTCAGGTCCTTATTGATCTCAATTTGGCCTTGCGTGAGGTCGATCTGCGTGATGCCGGAATCGAACTGGATGGTGTCGCCCGAGGCGGCGGCGGCGATGACGGAGCGGAGCGTGCCGGCGCCGCCGTCGTCCAGATTGCTGGTCACCATATCGACGGCCAGCAAGCGGCGTTCTTCCAGCGGCTCGATGCGCAACCCTCGACGGACATCCACCCAAGAATCGCGCGCGAGCGCGCTTTTGGCGAACAGTGACGAACGGCGGTGCTGACGCGCCTTACGCTTACGATCCGAACGGTGGAGTGACATGGTGCTGACCTTTCGAAATGGGGTCTGGGACGTCGGCGGCGAGGTGCTCTCTGTCGTATCTTCCGCAGGTCACTCCGGCAATTTCCGGGAGTTTCCAGGGGCGGGCATCATTGGCCGTAGGAATCGGGCGAGAGGCCGAGTAGCTCGATGATCTGCCGCTGCACGGGCGTCAGTTCCGTCACCAGCACTTGCGGCTCGCCGTCGCCAATCTGCAGGACGTGCCGCATGATTTACAGGTACAGTTTCGCGAAGATGTCCATCACCCCTGGAAGCATCCGGCGCGATTTTTTTCAAAGCGGCGGCGCCATCATTGGAACCACGAAGGGAACAAAGAGCACGAAGAACGGGCGGCAATGCCTTTGTGCTCTTCGTGCTCGGGAGCGCAAGTTTTGATGTGGCGCTTATTGACCCCATCCGCCTTGCGTCTCGGCGCGCCGGGAGTGAATAAGATGGTGAGCTAGCTAAGCAGCGGTTCGAAAACCGTCCAGCAAACCGCGTTCGCCCCGTTCTCCCGCTGTCATGCGCCGTGTCAGCCGTTAAAATAAACGCTCGCCGTCAGAACCGACGTTTTCGTTTCATGCCCGCCGACACTCTTAAAATGCTCCGCATCGACACCGCGCGCGACGACTTTCGCGCGGCACTGGCCGGCCTGCGCGAGCGGCTCAGCCCGCGCGGCGACGTGGTCAGCGAGGCCAGCCGGCGGAAAACCGTCGAGGTGTTTGGCCAGCCGCTCTCGCCGTCGCAGGTGGTGGAGCGGATTTGCGCCGACGTGCGTCGCGACGGGCTGGCGGCCGTGCTCCACTATTCCGCCCTCATCGACAACGCCGAGCTGACCGTCGAAACAGTCCGCGTGCCGGAGGCCGAGCTTCGGGCGGCCCACGCGGCTGCCGATGCCGAATTCCTCGCGGCGGTGCGGCGAATTCGGCGGAACGTTCTCGATTTTCAGTGCGCCATCCTGCACCGCGACGTTCGGCTCGAACGCCCGCACGGTGGCTATCTGTGCCAGCGGTACATGCCGCTTCGGCGTGTGGGTATTTGCGTGCCCGGCGGCGCCGCGGCCTATCCTTCGACCGTGCTGATGACGGCGGTGCCGGCTCAAGCGGCGGGCGTGCCGGAGATCGCCATCGTGGCGCCGCCCACGCGGTTTGGCTCTTATAACCGCGAACTGCTGGCTACCTGCCATGAGCTTGGCATCCACGAGGTCTACCGGCTGGGCGGCGCGCAGGCGATCGCGGCCCTGGCGTACGGCGTCGCGGGCCTGCCGCGGGTCGACAAGATCGTGGGGCCGGGCAACCTGTTCGTCGCCCTGGCGAAGAAGCTCGTCTACGGCGAGGTCGACATCGACTCCATCGCGGGGCCGAGCGAGGTCGTGGTGATTGCCGACGAGACGACCCGCGCCGACTATACCGCCGCCGATTTGATCGCCCAGGCCGAGCACGCGCCTGGTGCCAGCATTCTCATCACTTGGAGCAGCGAGGTGCTGGAAGCGACGGCCGCCGAATTGACGCGGCAGCTTGCCGGCCTGGAACGAGGCGGCTTGGCGCGGCAGTGTCTCGACGACTTCGGCGCCCTGATTCTCTGCCGCGATGCCGATGAAGCCTGCGCCTTGGCCGACGAGATTGCTCCCGAACACCTTCATCTGGCCACGGATCGGGCCGAAGATTTGCTGCCGAGAATCGCTCATGCCGGGGCGGCCTTCCTGGGCAACTACAGCCCGGTGGCCGTGGGCGACTACGTGGCGGGGCCGTCGCACGTGTTGCCCACGGGCGGCACCGCGCGCTGGGCCAGCGGACTGTCGGCCAACGACTTCCTCCGCCGGACGAGCGTGATTCACTCGACGGCCGCCGGGCTGGCCGCCTTGGCTCCCGACGTGCGGACCTTGGCCAACGCCGAAGGTCTGACAGCGCATGCGGCCAGCGTCGAAATCAGAGTACAGACGGAGGGTTCAGGGTTCAGGGTTCAGGCAGAGGGTTCAGGGTTCAGGGTTCAGGGTTCAGGATAAGGAGTCCTCGATGGCAATGGCTGGTTGTCCATAAACGTGGCCCAAACCCGAACAAGGCTCCGCCCGGATCTGAATCCCGTCTCCCGAACCCCGAACCCCGAACCCTCTCTCATGTCTTACTTCCGTCCCGCCATCGACGCCATGACCGGCTATGTGCCGGGCGAACAGCCGCAAGCCGGCAAGTTCATCAAGCTCAACACCAACGAGAATCCCTATCCCGCCTCGCCGGCCGTGAAACGCGCCGTCGAGGCCGTGCTGGAGCGCGGACTCCATCGCTATCCCGACCCCCTGGCCACCGCCTTTCGGCGTCGGGCAGCCGAACTGTTCGATGTCGGCCCCGATTGGATCTTGTGCGGCAACGGCAGCGACGAGATTCTGACCATCGTCACGCGGGCCTTCGTCGGCGAGGGACAGCTTCTGCGCCTGCCGTATCCCAGTTATGTACTTTATAAGTCGCTGGCGCAGATTCAGGGTGCCCGTAGCGAGGAAATCGTGTTTGCCGCCGATTGGTCGCTGACCGACGACTTCGCGGCCCCGGCCGACGACTTGCGGCTGGCCTTCTTGCCCAACCCGAACAGCCCGTCGGGCACGCTGGTGCCGCCGCAACGCGTGCTGGAAATCGCAGAACGGCTCCCTTGCCCGCTCTTGGTCGACGAGGCCTACGTCGATTTCGCCGACACGAATTGCCTGTCGCTGGTGAAACAGAGCGACAAGATCCTGGTGTCGCGATCGTTGAGCAAATCGTACGCTTTGGCCGGGCTGCGGTTCGGCTTTCTGGTGGCGCAGCCGCGGATCATCGAGGGGCTGATCAAGGTGAAAGATTCGTACAACTGCGACGCCTTGAGCATTGCCGCGGCGACGGCGGCCATCGACGATCAGTCCTGGCTGGCCGGCAACCGGGCCAAGGTGCTGGCCACGCGCGAGCGCTTGACCGCCGACATGCGCGAGCTGGGCTTTGAGCCGGTGGCCTCGCAGGCCAACTTTGTCTGGTGTCCGCATCCGGCGGTCGCCGTGAAACCGCTGTACGAGCAGCTCAAAGCCAACCGCGTGCTGGTGCGTTACATGGATTACGCCGGCTGGGGAGACGGCTTGCGGATCAGCGTGGGCAGCGACGACCAGATCGACGCCTGCCTGAGCCTGTTGCGGGCAATCGCGATCTAAAGCGCTTGTGTTCACAAGTGGCCAACTATCCGAACTTCGAGCATCTGGAAACGGACGCGGAAAAGAACAAGAAACAGTAGCACGATCTAGCAAGGAAATGAGTCAGGGGGAAGGTCAGCGCGGCGCGTCTCCGTAAAATCGCCTGCCAAATTGGCAGTCACCGTCGAAAATTTCTCGCGCGCAAGCGTTGGCGTGGTCGTTCGCTCGTGCCAGCCACACGCCATAGCCAAGGCGTACGGCGTCGTGTGCCCAACGCCTTTCGGCATCAACGAACGAACGACTCGCCCACCAGCCGACGAGTCCGTCGTGACGCGGCGGAAACGATGCCGCCGCCGCATCGTGGTCGAATCTCTCGATGTTTCAATCCGCCGCCGCGCCATGACGCGGCGGAAACAGAGCTATCTGGACGACCAGCGTACTATTCTTACGTTTCAATCCGCCGCCGCGCCGTGACGCGGCGGAAACGCCCGGTTCAAATTCCCGCTGTCCGCATGCCCGGAGTTTCAATCCGCCGCCGCGCCGTGACGCGGCGGAAACTCTGCCCCACTAACTCTCGACGTCGCAACGGCGGACGCGCGCGTTTCCGCGAACCACCCACCCGACCGCCATTACGACGCCATCCAAATACCATCCATACATGATAAACGCTTTGTCGCCAACAGGTTGTGCTGCCCGCGAACATCCCGGCGTTCCCGCACGCGCTGCCGGTTCGCGGAAGCCCCTAAACCACCAGCGGGCCGTCGTAGTCGATGCGCCGGTCCTTGCCATGACTCTCCACCACCTCGTGAAAGTTGCCGACCAGGCGATACAATCGCAAACTGTCTTCCGCCGGGTCGATCTCGTCCAGCAACCGGCTGCGCAACCGCACGAACTCGGTGTCGCCGACGCTGCACTCGAAGACCGAGTATTGTACCCGCTGCCCGAAGTCGAGACAGACGCGGGCCACTCGCCGCAGCCGACGGCGGCCCTCCGGGGTGGTCGTTTGCACGTCGTAAGTCACCAACACGTTCATTTCGTTTCAACCCGCCACTGCGTCATGAGGCGACGGAAATGTCCTTTCCACTATTTCAGTACCAACGCGGGATAATCGTCCAGGTCGCCACGCAGCGTGCGGGCCAACAGCCGGGCCTGCAAGTGCGGCAGCAGACCCACGGGCACCACCTCACCCAACAACGGATGCATCACCTCTTCGCGCTTCCGTTCCTGATAGGCCACCAACAGGGCCCGGCGGGTCTTGTCGTCCATCTGGACGCCGCCGGCCGCGTCGGTCGAAAAGCCGCCCGCTTGCACCTGCCGCCGATTGACGAGCGTCAGCACCAACCGGTCGGCCACCAGCGTGCGAAACTCTTCCATCAGGTCCAAGGCCAACGACGGGCGGCCCGGCCGGTCGACGTGCAGATAGCCGACCGCCGGGTCGAGGCCGACGCACTCCAACGCCGAATGACAGTCGTGCCGCACCAAGGCGTACACAAACGACAGCAGAGCGTTGATCGGATCGCGCGGCGGCCGGCGGCTGCGACTGGTGAGCGCAAACGTCTCGCGCTCGTGCCGCACCATTCGCGAGAAGGCCCCGAAGTAGGTCCGCGCCGTCTCCCCCTCGATACCGCGCGCCGCGTCAAGATCGGCCACGGCCGGCAGACCCGCCAGCACGGCGGCCAGGTGCGCCGCCGCGGTCCGCAATGCCGCCGCGTCGTCTTCGCCGGCGTCGTCACGCGCTGCCCGGAGGAGCGTATTCCGCGCGTTCTGGATCTTGGCGGCGATCATCGGCCGCGCCAGTCGCAGCCGGGCAAGTGGATCGTCGGCCAACCGATACTGCCGCCGACGCAACAGCACGTTGCCGTGAATCGGCGGCTCGACCCGCGCCAGAAACCGGCCCTGTTCCGACAAGAACGAGAACCCCAGCCGATGCTCGCCGCACGTCGCCAGCACGGCCGGACTGACCATGACGCGACCAAAGCAGACGACGCCTTCCAGGTGGTGCAGCGGCACCGTGAGCCGCACCTTGCCGTCGATCTTGACCCGCAGCGTCTGATGGTCGCGGGTCAGGTAAGCCCCTTGCGTGGTGATGAAGAGGGTGTTGGCGTGGGCTCGCATGGTGAGAGGGTTCAGGGTTCAGGGTTCGGGGGTTCTGGATGAGGGATCGCGGATGAGGTGACATTCTCAGGTGAAGGGATTGACGATGGTCACACCGTCGTAATCGGCGCCGTGCTGCATGTCTTCGCTGTAGAGGCGCGTGACGCCGGCCTCGTGACAGGCGGCGATCAGCAGGCTGTCCCAGTGAGATAGGGAGTAGCGTTCGTACAGATTGAAACCGCGCTCAAAAATGCGAACGGTGGGCAACTGCACTGAGAACAATTGCAGCACTTCTTGAAACCTGGTTTTGACTTCTTCGGCGGTTAGTCTTCCTCGTCCTTCCGCCTTACGCAAGAAGGCAAGAAACTCGACGGCCACCTGCCACAACAGGACAGATTCAGGTGGCTTTGCGACTAAGTCGAACAATAGCTGTCGCGCCTTGGCCTGTTTACCTGGGTCCGCTGGATCGAAGGCATAGGCGAAAATATTGGTGTCAATCGCGTTCATACAATTCGTCTCGCGAGAACTTGCCGGCGAGACCGACGAGTGGTTTTTCATCGATTAGCCGCTGCAGCCGCTCCCACGCCGCCAGACTCCGATTAGGCGACTCGACGGGCTCGATCGTCAGCTTCACCCGTGTTTGATCGGGGAATGGAAGGACGACGTCCGGTTTCAAGACTCCGCCTTCAATGGTAGCCGTTAGCTCTGTTTTCACGAATACTGGTCCTTTCTGGAATGCATTTCTCGTATTGTACTCCGTCCCGGGGGCATATTCGATTCCCACCACGCACTACCCGCTACGCACTATCCATTCGCCACTGACCATTCAACGCTCATCCCTCATCTTTCGTTCCGATCGCAAACAGCCCGCGCTGGTATCGGGCCGCGCGCACTCGCTCGCCGAGCATTTCGGGCATGCACAACTCGTGGAGCGAGCAGCCGCGGCAGCGGGGCTTGTGTACGGGCGGGGGCGTTTCGCCGGAAGCAAACAGCTCGTGCAGCCGCCGCGCGGCGGCTTCGGTGCGGGCACGCAGGCGCTCGTCGAACAGGATCTCGCGTCGCCGTCGCGACTTGACGTGAAAAACCGCGCCGGCCGGCACGCTCACGCCCAGCATCTCTTCCAGGCACAGCGCCTGGGCGCAGAGCTGCACGTCGTCGTTATCCCAGCGCCGCCGCTTGCCGCGCTTGTATTCGACCGGGTACGGTACTCCCTCTCCCTCCGGGAGAGGGCTGGGGTGAGGGGGGCGTGAATCGGCCGCCGCGCGAAACTCGACGAGATCGGCGATGCCGACCAGCCGCAGTCGTTCGCTGCGGACCCACAGTCCGCGGATGACGCGCCCGCGGCCGCCGAGTTCTTCCTCCGACGGGCCGGCATGCACTTTCTTGTGGGCGGTCGTTCCTTCCAGCGTGAAGCGGTTTTCGACCCAAACCTGTTCCACGCGGTGCATCGCGCACCGCCGCTCGCAGAACAGCAGGTCGTTCAGGGCCAGGATCGGCTGATAGTCGTCTTGGTCCACGGCCGCACCTATGTTGGTTGCGTCGCCGCGACGCCGTCGGCAGACTGTGCATCACCTTTTTTTGGGATCTCCCACACGATGGCTTTCGCTGTCACGAGTGGTTTCACCGCGCCGTTTTCTTGAACTTGGCGCAGGGTTCCGCTCGGTGCCTTGCCCCAATAGTCCTTGAGTGATTGCGGAAACTCGCGATCTTCGCTTGCCGGCGTTCGCTCGACTTGAACCGTCCGGTTTTCCAGCGCGATCGCCCAGCTTGGCGCCTTGTCGCTTCAATGGGTCCACGGTCGGATAACCGTGGTTATGGCGCCGCTTGGGTCAGGCTGATCGTAGCAAATGAAATGAGTAAGGGCCAAGGTCGGCGCGGTGCGTTTCCGTAAAGTCGCCTGCCAAATTGGCAGTCGCCGTCGAAAATTTTTCGCGCGCAAGCGTAGGCGTGGGGCGTGTAGTGCTCAACGCCTTTCGGCATCAACGAACGAACGACGAGTCGGTATTGATCGCATTTTGGTACAAGATCGCGTGCTCAACGCCTTTCGGCATCAACGAACGAACGACTTCGCCCCAGCCCTCCGGCGCGTCGGCCGAAAGATGTTGTGCTCAACGCCTTTCGGCATCAACGAACGAACGACGGCAGCCATCGCAAAGCGATGGTGCCCAACATGTTAACCAATGCGTTTTCATGCACCCGGCCCACAGCCGACTTCGCTGTGTACCCAATGCGCACCATTGCATCGTATTGGCGAGGCCTCGCTACCGCGTTTCTCCTTACCATAACACAACTTGCCAATTGTTTTGACATAGGCTCATGCACCAGTCGGACCCGCGCATCTCCGAAACGAGCTGCCGTACATTCACTTTGCGACGAAAACACCAGTTCTTCGTTCAACCACCGGCACATGCGTGATTCTCCTTTTCCGTCTACGCGAGCCGAAAACTGGGCGGCGGCTCCGCCCAACTCGCCTGATCGCCCGTCGAATGCTCCGGCACCTTCGCCGCACAGCCATCGCACAAAGGAATGATCAGCAGGTCATCTTCCTCGCCCATGATTTTGTTCAACTCCCAGTGCAGCTTCTCCAGCGTCTCGCGGTCGAGCCGGCAGCGGAAAACGCTGTATTGAACGCGGCCCCCATAGCCCTCCAGCTTTTTCGCCACGCGGCGCAGCCGCTTCGGGTCGCGAACGTCGTAACTCACCAGGTGCCAGTGTTTTTGGGCCATGCACGTGACTCTTTTGGTCGACCGTTTGTCTTCGTCTCCGCCACGGAGTGTCGCTGCTACTTAGCGGACCCGCATCCGAGCAAACAGCCCCGGACATCCGCTCCACTCTTTTTCCAACAGCCGCAGCTCCAACTCGATCATCCGCGCGTATGTCAGCGCTTGCCCGGTGTGGGGATGCTTGTGAGATTCTTCAAGTCGCTCCTCGAAGAGCTTGATCGCGGTCTTTCGCCCCTCGTCCGAGAGCCAGACCTGGCCGGGCGAAATCGCGAAGTCGCGGTCCACGCTCCATTGCAGCCGGTTGACGCTGCCGATCAGCGGTATCTCCCAGAGGATCGTGCGGAACAGTTCCATCACGTCGAGCACCAGCGGCGGCGCCGCGGTCCGCGGCCGATGATAGAAGCTCAGCGCCGGCTCCAGCCCCACCGCCACGGCCGAGCGATGCACCGCCGTTTGCAGCATGGCATAGCCAAAACTCAGCAGCGCGTTGAAGCGGTCGCGCGGCGGATGCTTCGATCTGCCCGCCGGCCGCATTTCCGCCGGAACCTGCGGCGACAGCAGCGAGGGAAGGGCCGCAAAGTAGGCTTTGGCCGCCATCCCCAGCAGCGATTCTTCAGAGCCGGCCGTGTTGACCTTGCGCAGCGACTCGCGAATGCGCTCCAAATGCGGCAGGCAGGCGCCGCGCACCGGCCCGTCGCCCCGCGATGCTCGCAGCAGGTAGCGAAGCTGCGTTTCGACCTTGGCGTGGACCAGCCGCCGGGCAAGACGCAGCCGCGTGGCGCCGTCGGTCAGGCCGGCATATTGGCGAATGCGCTGCTGCACTCGGCCGGGCTGCCCGGTGGTGCCGGCGGCGAACTTCCCGCCCATCGTCATCCACTGCACGGCCACGCCGCGGCTGGCGCAGAGATGGATCGCCTGCGTGGTCACCTGCCCGAAACCGTGAATCACCAAGGCGTCGATCTCCTCGATCGGCACGCGCTGCGTCACCTTTTCACGGGCTTCGTTCTCGCTGGTCACGACGAGCGTTTCGCCGCTACGGCCGACGCGGGCCTTGGGTGACACCACGTGCAGCGTCTGCCGCTCGCGGTTCGACGGGAACAGCGTCGGAACATGCCTCGCTCCCTCTCCCTCCGGGAGAGGGCCGGGGTGAGGGCGGTTCGCGTCTGGTTCGGCCTCCTCATCGCCGAGGTGCTCGTGAGCCGCCAGCCTTTCCTCTTCGGGCAGACAGACCGGCGCCAACGAGCAGCGGACGCAGAGGTTTTCATTTTCGGCGACCGGCGGCCGGGCAACCGTCTGACGCAGCTCGCGGGCACGCTCAATCGCGCGGCGCAGATCGTCCTTGGCCGCGTCGTCGATTTCGATGAAGGCGGTCACATTGTCGGCATGGTAGCGGACCCGCGCCTGCGTCACCGTTTCGCCGAGCGCTTCTTCCAAGAGCACGGCGTAGGCGACGGCCTGAATGCGATCGCTGGGCCAGGCCAGCACTTCCTTGGCCGGTCCGCGATGGCAGCGGCCGCGTTTATGTTCGTAGGCCACCCAGCGGCCATCACGTCGGCGGACGGCATCGACCTTGCCCACCAGGCCCCACGTTTCGCTCGCGACCTCCAAGCTGCGGTGTTCCGGCGCTTCGTCGTCGAGCGGCACGACGTCATCGTGCAGCCGCCGGCCGGCGTAGACCAGGGCGGTTGGATTTTGGATACCCTCGACCTCGGTGAAATAGAAAAGTCGCTCGCAATAGAGCAGATCGTGCAGCGAAATGACGCGTAGCGGCGCCTCAAGATCGACCGACATTAGTTCTTTCCACGACGGCTGGGCTTCCGTGCGGGTGTGGCCGGAGTTTCCATCGCTGGCGGCGTAATAGTCGTCCATGCTAATTGCGGCGGCTCACCAATGCAAGCTTCTGACTGCGGGGCATACAATGCCGAAGCCGTGCGTGACAAGTCGGCGCGATCGATCAGCGTGGTAAGCCGAGTCGTGCGGCCGCGCGGGCCAGAACCCGGATCCGCGATGACACGCTCGTACCATCGCACTGGGCCAGGTTCGGGCAGCGTTTCAATGCGGTCAATGAGGAAGGCATTATCACCGATGAATGGAACGCCATAGCGTCGTTCAGAAAAATCACCGGCGATCCCGCGAACCACGCGGTGCGTCAGATCGTCGTCGGCGCGTAAGGCGATCACCGCGCGAAACCCAGAAAGATACTCGCGACGGACGGGCGCGATGTTGTATTTATTCCCCTTTGTAGATTCAGCCCTCGCAGCGCCAGACGTGCCGACCGGATAGTTGTGCAACTGCTGAAAGACGGTCTGCACGCGCGGAAAGAGGACGTCCACGGCGATAGGCACTTTCGTGCGACCTCGCAACATGTATTCAGGCACGCCAACCGCGATTTCCATCGCCGGCAACCCTGGTCGCGTGAGACTTGCTGGCACTTTGCCGCCGTGGCCCGGCTCGTCCTCGCGCAAACGCGAGTCGATTCCCGCCAAGTTCAAAACGAGGCCATAGGCGGCCGATGGCGTAATAAAGGTCGCTGTCGGCCGGTACCAGCCCGCGGTGAACGTGCGGAAGACCGCGAATGGCGCCTCGACGTACAGGACAAGCATCACGCTCCTCCCAAGAATCGGTCGGCTACCGTTGCCAGCAAGCGGCGCGGATCGCGGTCGACGGTTACTCCCCGTTCAGTTAAGCGCTCGATGTGCCCCTTTACTGCAGCGCCGTCTTCTTCTGCTTGATTTTCTGGCCGCTGCTTTTTCGCTTGCTCTTTTTTCATCTGTTCGTCAACGGTCTCCATGTCCTTAATGACCTTTCCGCCGATGAAGAATTCGTTGCCAGGATAATCGGGCGGATCGCGGAGGATGCCATCAATCACCTCGGGAAACTCTCCCTTCGAATTGAATCCGTAAGTCTGATAGCCGGCGACGAGTTGTTTCGTGAGCCGCACGACGATGCTGGCGGGGGCCATCTCGAAGTAGCTTCGCGCGTGATTCCCGGCAACGCCGTTCAGTTCGCCGATTGCTTGAAGGAGGTTGCGAGTCCAGTCCGACTTCGATTTGCAGTCCAGGAGATTGAGCGCGAAAGGATACTGGAACGCCGAGACCACGGTCTCACGGTGGAGCAATGCAGACGTCGCCGCGTTTTTGTAAGCGCTTCCTTCTGCTGCGAGCGGTGATTGCGTGAACACGGCGTTATGCCGGTAGGGCTCGAGCGCCTTGGCGAGATTCATGCGGAGGACCGAATCCCGTTTGAACGTGAAATCCTCAGCGGCTTTCTTGCCTCGGCTTTCTTCGATCTCCTTTAGGTATTTCTTGCGGTCGGCACTGCCTGCCGCAACAAGGTAGCCAAAGAAAAAATCGTCGGCGTACTTGCCGGGGTCGGGTAGGTCAGCGAATTTGACCGCGAGTTGCTCCTCGTCGTGCAAGCGTTGGCGATTGCACGGTAGCCCATACTTGGCAAGCGTTTCGCGAAGCGCATTCCGCATGCTCTCCGGCGAAAAGATAGGGTAGTCAAAGCGGCCATCGGTCACCTTTTGGATGACAGTCCGGTTAAGTTCCGATTCCCCGCGGTAATTGGCCGAAGGGGCCGGGTATGTTAGTACGGTGGCGAATAAATTCATTGCTTAGCCTCACGAGGTTGCAGGGGAGTCCAAGAATTGGCGGAGAGCGCCATGAGAGTTAGAGTTTTGACTTTGTCGGTACCGTTGAACAGCGCCGCCGCGATTCGCTCGAACAGCTTACCGCCCATGTAGTGCCCAACGCGGAAGAATGTGCCGCTGAAGTGCTCGACGAACGCTTGGTCGTGCCTGGAACGAAACTCCAAAAACAGCCGCTCGGCGAGTTTCTGACGCGCGTCTACCGCATCGGCGAGGTTCTTCGCTTCCACAGGGTTTGCAGGAGACCGTCGCTCCTTGCGAAATTTGTGGAAGTCAAAGCCGATGTCTCTCTTCAAACGCTCATCAAGATAGCGGCGGGTAAACCGGTTTATTGCCGAAGCGAGTACATCATCATCGCTTGGCGGATCAGTCACGTCGTTTTCAGTCGGCATAGCTTGGATCACCTCCAGGATCTTTTTCCGGGCGTCTACCCAGAACCACGAAAATGTTGGGGAACTTTTGGTCGGGATGAAAAAAGGGTGCGGCCATTCGTCGAAAACATCAGCGAAAGGGTCAAACCATGGCCGATCATCGAGCAAAGCGGCCAGCAAGGCGCGACGAAAGAACGGATTCGCAAAACGAGGCTTTCCATCCGGCCGCCCGGCAATCTCGCAGTAGTCTTCGGCGAGGTGTGGGCGTGGCTCGACTCTACCCGTCGCAAGGAACTTAACGTTGTTGCCTTCCTTCGCGACGTGGAAGTAATCAACAGCGCTTATAGCCGGTCCAACTTCGCTTTCCACGATGTGCGGCGGAATTAGGCGTGCAAGATGCTCGATGAATGACAATCCGCCCTCAGCGGGAAGGTCAACGATGCTCTCTGTCGGCCTCATTCCCGCGAGCTTTGTGCTCAGGCCCGCGAGTAATCGCGGGTAGTCGCGAAGAAACTCTCGCAAGTCGGCGACTTCTGGCAACGCAACCGCAAAATGGGGCGATCGGTCTTTTTTTCCACGCCTGCCAAGGTAGGTGCCGCCATCGCGATCGACAAATCGCGGAACGAATATAAGGATACTTAGAGGCCAAAAGTGAAGGAGGAGATTCTGCTCGATCTGGCCAATGAGGGGGATCGCCTCCGCGTTTCGCTCCATTGCGCCGAGCAGCAGTGCCCCTGAAAGCTTGCCGACCGCGTGGGTTCCTCGTGCATTGGCGGCTGCATACTTCAGCAAGTCGTCCCACGAGCTCCCGTCACCCCTTCCGGACTCGGCCGCTTCAGCTTCATCGTCGGTGTCGCCATCGGCGACTGCAATGACGTCGGCCAGTGCATGTTTTGCGGCAGCGCGCTTGATAAACGGCGCCTTCTTCTTGCTGTCACGAATAACCTGCCAGATCAAGTCGCGCCAGAGCCTTACCCAATCCGCGCTGGGAAGGTAATGGCGAAGAGTAGCGAGCGATGGCGTGAGCTCAAGATAGACGTACCCCTCTACGGTCGTCTGATTCCCTTTTTTATCCGTCTTGATGAACGCCGCGCGTCGTAGCGGAGGAACCAGCCGCTTTTGAGCGCCTTTCCCTTTCGTAAACGGCTTTTCACGCGGCGGTCCTTCGATGAGTTCGGCGTCGTAAATGTCATCAAACAATGCAGCAGTCGTTTCACGCGTGAACTCGACATGCACGATGGTTCGAGGGCATTGGTCGTCCCAACGATAGCTGGGCGATGGCTTCCCTCGATTCCGAAGAGACTCAATCTCCAAGAGTAACCCAGCGAGACCGGCCTTGTGCTGCGCCGTCGGCAAGCTCATCAAATCGTAGGTGACGGTTACGGCAGTTGGTTTTGCTGCGGTCTTGGTCGACTTTGCCATCAGCACTGCCCCCATTGATCGAGCGTCGAACCGTAGAAGCCGATGGCCGGATGGTAGTGCCCAGCCTCGGCGATCCCTAAGTACGGCGGCAACTGCTTGTGTTCAGGATGCATTTCGTTATCGCGGCAACGGGCCAGCCGTATCGGAACTGGCAAGATGAAGCCCGGTTTGTCCTTCGCCCTTGCGGAAAGGTAATCATGCACGTCGTCCGGCAGCACACACTGGCGGTTGTGCTCCTCAGAATCGCGGAAATCTTCGTCGCCAGCAACGGCGAACGGGCCGCTTTCGAGAAACATGCTCAGTTTGTCGCCACCCCAAGGTGGACTTGGCACCTTACTAAGGGCCTCCTCGAGTGCCGCTTGCGACAACTCCGTGTCGGCGACCAGGGCAAGGAATTCTTCCAAGCCGGTCAGGTCTTCGCGGGAGTACGGGTTTTGGTCCGCCGGCTTGTAGACGATCACTTCACCGGATTTGGACAGCGGTCGTGCGTCCCGTTCCCGGTTCGCGCGGCCCATTCTCTGGATCAAC
This sequence comes from Pirellulales bacterium, assembly GCA_035533075.1. Classification (NCBI taxonomy): domain Bacteria; kingdom Pseudomonadati; phylum Planctomycetota; class Planctomycetia; order Pirellulales; species Pirellulales bacterium. Next base: position 23,145 of record DATLUO010000267.1, read on the forward strand.
GATGTGACTGGACACTCCTCCGTGATGAGCAGGTCGACGTCCAAATCGAGGCTCATTTCGCAAACCTGCGTCGTAATGCCGATGCCGGCCCCTCCCGTCGCCTTCAAGTTGTCCACGACGTTGTTGTGCCGCTTCACGCGGTCCGAAAGCTTAAAGCGGCTGTGGTAGCAGTAGACCGGTGTCCCGTCTGCCATCGTCAGGTGCGTATTCTTCGACGCCGGGTCGAAGTTGGCGGCAAAACGCTCGACAATCTCGTGACAGCGAGCCACAGTGTTCACGACCCAAAGAACGCGACGGCCGCTGCGGAGCGCTTCGCGGGCGCGTTCTTCGGCTGCGTTGCGTGACGCGGCGCGCGTCAACCGGTAGCGCGGCATCCCCGCGATCGTTTCCAGCTCGCCACGCTTTTCGGCGAACACCGTCAGCCCGCAACCTCCTGCCTCTTGGCTCTTTTCCAATTGGTCGCGGCGATCGGGCGGCAGCGTCGCGGTCATGCACAAGACTGGGACGTTGAAGTTGTTCAAGAACGCCTTGAGCGCGGAAAACATCTTCTGGTCAAAGCTATGCACTTCGTCGATGACGATGATCGAATCCGCAAGCACCGGGAGCATGCACACCGGCCCGTAGCCGTATTGGAGGAAGGCCAGAAATTGGTCGACGGTCGCCGAGAACGCCCGCTTTTCCCAAAAGCCAAGAGCATACAACCGGCGGTCGGCCTCATAGCTCAGCCCGTGGCGCGAATCCTGCTCGTTGTCGAACATGTCCCTGAGGTCGAATTCCGCCGTGCCGTGCATCAACGCAGCATCGGCTTCGGGCGCCCAGGAAACGTAATCCTTGAACCCTTCCTTGGCCGTCGCTCGCGTCGGGTAGAGAAACAGGACGTGGCCCGCAGGATTCTTTGCGGCCTGTGCGGCAATCCAGCGCCACGCGGCTAGCGTCTTGCCGCTACCGCAGGGAGCCAAGAGCAGCGCGCGGTCCGGCAAATCGTCGCACGCGACTTGGAAATCGTTCCACTCAAACTTGCCCTTGCCGTGCTTCCTGAATTGAGCGTTCAGGTCGTCAACGCGCCGATTGATGATCTCGGTCCGAACGCGCTCTCCGTCCCATAGTATGCCTGCATCGAACTGTTGGCGAATCCACCCCGGTATTGTCTTGTCGACCCGCGCTAGCCCTGAACCGGCGGCATCCGCGGCGATCAGCCCGCCGCGGACCGCCAAGAGCATTCGCTTGCGTGTCAGGTTCGCATCAAGCTCATTGCGGAAGGGGTTGAAAACCTCCTTTATCACGTGCTTCCGCATCTCCCGGATGTTTGCCGGCGGCTTCTCGAACGACCAAGCCTCTGGAATCTCGCGTAAATTGACCTGCCCCAATCCGAGTAAGTCACCCGTCGCGCCGGCCAACTCCTCAAACTGGTCCGTGCGGTGTAGCAAGCCAATCCTCGCCCTATCGTTCATGCGCCGCGCAAACCCAAACTCCCTGTGCGGATCGTACGCCGCTTTAAGATGGTGCGTCATCACGGCCGAGAGAACGAGTGGCCGGTCGAGCGCCACATTGCCCGCCAGCCATTCCCAGACGACGGGTCGTGACATGAGGAGGGCGCTCAGGTGCTCGTGCCGAATTCCTTGGGAGCCGCGCTTGCCTCGCACGTCGTCTTGAAAACCGTCGTTGGCTTTCCCCCAGTCGTGCAACGCGCACGAAGCGAGAAGATTGATGTAGAATGTCGGCCACGCTTCGTCGGGCAGTTTGAAGAACCGAAGCCAACAGTGGCCCAGCCTCGTTGGTCCATCTGCACTGCCGAACAGCGCCACCGCCGCGTCGATTACGTCGCGCGTGTGTCGCACCAAGGACTTCTCAACACCGTTGCGCGGCGATTTCGCCAAAAGTTTGTCAGCCATCGTTCGCTTCCTGAGCGCGAGGGTTGAACCGCACGAAAATGCCACAGCCCATGTGACGGCGACCGCCGAGGCCGCTCTCCTGAAGCGAGATCGACTCGTGTGCGGTCAACTCAGAGGCGAGCACTTCGTAGCCTACGACCTCCTTGTCCTTAACGCGCAACGTGCGACGTTTACCCACGGTGAGCTGGGCCTCGGGCGAGACATTCAGAGCATCGAGTTGACGCCGAGCCGCAGCGAGGAATTCGGTCTCATCGGGCGGGTGAGGCGCCGCTCGATCACCGGAAACCTTGATCGTAACAAGGCGACTGCGAAGCGCCGTGGCAGCGCTAAGCGCATAAACCTGCGGCACGCCGACGCGCACCGGCTGCCGACCGATGTTGAGCTGTTTGCCGGCCAGCGGCAGAAGATCGGCGATTCGCTCGGGCGCGACCCGTATCGTCAGCCGACTGAAGTCGCAGATCTGCATTCGCCGATCGCCGATCAACCGCCCGCGAATCGGATGAACACCGATGCCGTTTGGTTCATGCATTGACGACAGCAACCGCGAAACCGCGGCGTAGAGGTGATAGCCGTGATCGGCGGGAATGTCGCAAGTGCCGGTGAGAATAAAGGAAAGGTCGATCATCGATGGAACCTCTTGCTAACCGGGGCGCGAAAGGGTAGATTGTGTGATGTTGTTATTTTGCTTGGTACGACTCCCGCATCGTACTGTTTGACACGATCGTTCGCAACTGGTTCGCATGATCTCCTCGGATGCCGGAAAGGCGTTGAGCACTTGTTCTTTTGGTTGGTGACTGACAACCGTTGAGCGTGGTCTGTTCGTCGATGCCGCACGGCGCTAGAAGAAACCGACTCGTTACTGCGGGCTTTCCCGGCATCTCTAAGCTGAACTTGCTTTGCTCGCCGACGCGGGCGAAAATGAAGGCATGGAGATTCCCGGTCGAGTGCAGAACGGCGTCGTGGTTTTGGAAGGTGCCCCCACGCTGCCGGAGGGGGCGCACGTAACCGTTTGTTTTCACGAATCGATCGCGTCACGGCCGGAAACGAAGAAGCAGCGGATCGAAGTGCCGCTCGTTCGAACCGGTCAACCCGGCACCGTGAAGCTGACCGCGCAGCGGATCGCGGAGATTCTCGACGAAGACGATGTTTCTCCCCGACGTTAATCTTTGGCTGGCGCTGACGTTCGATTCTCACGTCCACCATCCCGACGCGAAAAACTGGTTCGACGGCTTGTCCGACGACATTTGCGTGTTCTGCCGGATGACGCAGCAAGGATTCCTGCGATTGTCCACCAACCCAAGAGCCTTCGGGCAGCACGCCCTGACGCTCCGCCAAGCGTGGCATGAATACGACGCCTTTCAAAGCGACCCGCGGGTCTCGTACGCCGACGAGCCGGCGAATCTCGAAACGCATTGGCGCAATTGGACTCGGCAGCAGTCGTTCTCCCCACACGTCTGGAACGACGCCTATCTGGCGGCCTTCGCCCTGTCGGCAAGTCTCCAGATGGTCACTTTCGATCAGGCGTTTGCACAGTATCATGGGGTGAAGTGCGTCTTTCTGCCGTAAGCATGAGAACCAACTATGGAGTCGGGACTGACTGAGTTTTTCGACTTTCTCAAAGAGGGTTTGGCCCAAACCGGCCCATTTGTACCGAAGCCCTTTTACGACCATGAGGGCGACACGCTCTATTTCTATGGGCGCGACGTGCCGTCGTTTGCGCGGCGGGTGAACCCGCTGCTGAGCGTCTTCCTGGCGAACGACGACGAAAGCCTCGTCGGCTTCAAGATCGAAGGCGTGCAGCGCATCCTGGCGCGGATGGAGCGTTTGGGCATGGACAAATTCGTGATCGACGAACGCCACCAAGGAATCCGCCTCACGATTTTCTTGGAATTCGCCCTCGTCGCGCCGCCGGACGACGGCCAGCCCGGTCTGGAGCGGTTCGAAGCCGCGTTCCGCCAATACGACGACGTTGTGGTTGATACGCGGGAACTGCAACCGAGCTAGGCGATGGTCCTGAAAGTCGTGTTCAAAGTCTCCGACGAAGGTGGTTTCACGGCCTTCGTGCCGGCACCGCCGGGCTGCATCTCCGCGGGCGATACGCTCGAGGAGACGCGGAAAAACGTTCGCGAGGCCATCGAGTTGTATCTTGAGCCGGGCGACGAGCCGTTGCCCGAAGGCGGGTTTGTGGAAGGGATCGCTGTTTAGGACCGACGAGACACCATGGCCACTACTGAAATCGCCGCTTTGGAGCCGCGCAACCGCGTTCAACTTCCCGCGGAATGGGTCCAGTCGCTCGGCCTGTGCGGGTCGGTGAGCCTGGAACAAACCAGCGACGGCATTCTTGTCCGTGCGGCTGCGACCAGGACCTGGGATGAATTCTTCGCCACCGGGCTTGAAGTCGGGTCGGCGGAGCGGGCCGACGATGACGACGAGTTCGAGGTGACGCGCGATGACCTGCTGTTCTAACGCGGTCGGTTGCCGAGTGTTCGAGACGAGACGGCCTGGGAAGGCCGCCCCACGGAACTGGCGCGGCACGACGAGACGGCCTGGGAAGGCCATCCTCCTTTTTCGCAAGACGGCAAGCGCGGCGGAGGCGCGCAAGGGCTGCGGTGAGTTCGCCTCTAGCCGGTCAGTCAGCGCTCGACGGGGGCAAGCCCCGATCGTGGCGGAACAAAGCCGCGGAAATCGTCGACGAACGAGAACGAATTTGACTCGGAGCATCGCTGCCCCCATTTCTTGATGTGGCCGCACCGCCCGCTCGGCGGCGCTTGCCGTGTATATAACCGATCGCGCGATAATTGCAAGCAGTCGCCACTGAGGTTTTCGCGTTGCGTCCGCCGCCGCAGGCGGCGGACGCATCGCGAAACGGAAAACGGTTGTGGGGCGCGATCGGACGCTAGCCCGGATTATTCATGGCCCCACACTAACCCGAAGCGCAAGCGAGGCCGAGCAACGAACTTACCTCGCTTGCGCTTCGGGTTGGTGTGCGCGCAGTCTGTGGTGGAATTCGTGGGGCCACGAATAATCCGGGCTAGGCCGACAGTCAGCGCTCGACGGGGGCAAGCCCCGATCGTGGCGAATCACGCCGAAAACCACAACTCTCCGTGCCTCACGGTTCATTTTCCACTTGCCTCATCCCTTTTTCGGCGGGGTGGAGTTTTGCCGGTCGCCAAGCGTTTTGCTGGTATACGGGAAAAGAGCGGGCCGGGGGTCGGCCAAGCCAGCGGCGTGGTAGGATGCCGGCCGAGTGTTGATCCGTGCCCATCCATGTCATCCGTGGCTCCCTCGTTGTTCCTGCCGCGCGGCCGCCGGAAAGCACCAAGATCGCCGCGCGGTACAAGGTCGCGCAGACCATCGACGGTAGACAGGGAACGAGGCCGGTCCGCGGCAGCCGGGCGTGCCTAAAAATTGAGCAGCGGCGTCGGGCGGCCGTCGCGACCCGTGCGGCGGCGCACGGCTTTTGCAAATTTGCAATAGCCGTCGAAACACGGCGTTTTTTGCCAGCAACCACCCAAAAGGTACGTTGTCGGGCTGGCTGCCTAATCTGTACGCATGAAGCTAAAATAGTGCCTAAATGTTGAGCAGTCGTGGCCAGTGGTCAGTGGCCAGTGGTTAGTGGTTAGTCGCGAGAGCGATGCAAGCCAGTTGGCCGGTAGAACAAAGAGGTAGACGGTAGACGGCAGACGGTAGACAGCAGACGGTAGACAGCAGACGGTAGACAGCAGACGGTAGACGGCAGACGGTAGACAGCAGACGGTAGACAGCAAACGGTAGACGCAGGAGTCGAATCGACGATTCGCGACGCCCTCTCCCTCATCGCTTATCCCTCTTCGGAACTACGAGATGATGAAATCCCTCGGGTTTTTCTCGTTTGTGCAAATTTGCACGAACGAGCGGCGCTCGGTAGCAAACGCCCTCCGTGGCGTTCCGCGTAGGGGGGGTCGGCGCCAAGCTCGCACGATCACGGAAATCGCGGCGCGCCGGGAGAGGGCGTTGCGTACCGGGCCGCCAGAGGGTTCCGCGCTTGTACAACTCGGCCTCGATGCTTCCTCGCATCGCCGCAAAGCGCAGGCCCAAACCAGCTTAGACGGCCCAGGCGGCGCGCGTGATTTTTGTTTTTCACAAGCCGCGACACTTGTATTTTTCACAAGTGTTTTTAGCTCCTCCCCCCTTGCTCGCCAATGCTTGGGGCGCCGCCGGCAGAAAAACGCAATCCGCTTCGCTATCTTGCCGATAGTTACCAGTGCCCGCATCCGGCACTGCCGTGCCGACCCCGCGCGACCTAGGGACCCGCGGAAGACAGCTTCGCCCGACAGGTGGCTCTCGATTGCGAGCGCCCAAAGACGGTCGGCGAAACTGCCGGGACCTTCGTCGGTCGCGCCGCAACGCAATCTTTGGCCCAGGAGATTCCCCGTAACATGCTGACCAGTGAACGAACGATTCAATCGCTGGACGACTTACGAGATTATGTCAACGAAACCTTGTGCGAGCTTGAGCAACTCGAATGTGGCGCCTTTTTGATGACCGAGCGTGTCCTGTTGCGGGGGGGAAAGCCTTGTGGGCTTTACTTCTGCCTGCACGGACCGCGGGCCGTCACCTGTTCCGCCATCTGGGAGACCCAGAACAACACGGTGCTGTTCTACGATTCCAGCGGCGAACGGTTCCAAAAGACCCAGCTCGTTTCGGCGGCCGAGCACGAACTGGCCGCGGCCTGACGGCGGGCACGGCCGGCCGGGCCTGCCCGGACGGCGAAGCAACGCACCTCGGCTTGACATCGGTTCATACACAGTGTTCATAGATGCACCATTATCCCAAGCACGGAGGGTTGAGTTCATGTTGGTTTTATCCCGAAGAGAAAACCAGCGCATTCGGCTGGGCGAGTCGATCGTGGTGACGGTCGTGCGGTTGTCGGGCGACAAGGTGCGCCTGGGAATCGAAGCCCCGGCCGATGTGGTGGTGTTGCGTGAGGAGTTGGAGCCCTTTTCACCGCCCGGGTCGGTGGAGGGCCCCGAAGCGTGCGGCCGCGGCGCCCGGTGACGCGCGGCCCCGCACGGGCTGGCCGACGAGCCCCGGCCAGGCCAAGGAGGGCGTGTTGGGAAAGACGACGCGAAAGGCAAACATCAGGTCCCGCCCATGATCGACCGCGGTATCAGGCGCACCTGCATGCTATGCTCGAAACGAGCCAGCCAAGTCCCTTTCCCAACACGCTACGGGATTTCCAGCCGGCAGCATCCGAAGTCGAGATGCTCCGGCTGGCCGGGCTTGCGGGCAGGATGGAACACGTCGGGGTGCAGTTGATAGACGATAAATCGCCCCTGCCGCCGGTCGAGCACGACTCCGGCCTGCCGCAGCACGCCGAGATGGTGCGAGACGTTGACGACCTCCGCCCCCAGCGTCTCGGCGATATCGCTCACGTTCTTCGGGCCGTCGCGCAAGCACTGCACGATTTTGAGCCGTTCGCGGTCGGCCATGGCCCGCAGCACACGGGCACAACGATCGGATTCAAGTTGGTCGTCCATTTCTCACGCCGCTCGCGGCACGAAGTGTCCCGATCGCAACGAGCTGCCTGCTCGAAGGGCGATCAGCGATACTCCATCATACGCGGTCGGGCGAGAAGTTTGTAGATTAGCGTTGAGAATCTGAGGCGTCAGGTTTCAGGCGTCAGGCAGAACAAGCTGACGCCTGATGCCTGAAACCTGACGCCTAACGATGGTGGGCCGGCGCTCGCAAGCTCGCTGGTCCCACCCTACGCTCGTTGCCAAACGCAAAACGTTCTCAAGACCCTGCGGTAAGATCCACCATGAGCCTCTTGGGTTGATCGTCGTCGAGCGTTGCAAGCGCTAGTGTCTTCCATCGCTTCGTGCCCGGCTCGCCGATGCTGACTTGGTACTCGCCCAACGCGAATACGCCGGGACGAAACTCGCTGCCGGCGGTCCGCAAGGCGTAAACCAGCTCGCCCGATGCGTCGCGAACGATCACCACCGGTTGCGACACCCCTTTCACGTCCAGCGTCGGCAGGAAGGCGGCGGGGCGGCGGGCATAGTTGTCGGTCTGCTTGACGATAATGGGCCAGCCGGCGTACTGCCCGCCGGTCGATGGGTCGGTGGGATCGACGTAGCGCGGCCAGACTTCCAGCGTTGCCGTGCGAGCGGGTTTGTTGAACCGCACGATGGCGTAGCCGCTCGCCTTGCGATATAGGGCCACAGGGTCGGGGAACTGGCCCGGCTGCGGATTGGGCACCGGGTTGGCAACCGCATGCACGGTAATCTTGTTGTGAAAGCCGTCTTCGTAGCGGCCCATGTAGGCGGGCAGGTCCGCGTCGGCGTTCGAGGGCGGACAGTCGGGGTTCCAGAACCGTTCGTAAAGATTGGCCACGGCGGGCGCACAGAGCGACCAAACCGCATCGTCGAACTCGTCGACGCCTTGACGCACCACGCTCGCCAGGTGCTGGTCGCCGGCAATGTGCAGCATAAAAGCGCGCCGCAGTTCCTCCAGCGCCTTCCGCCGGCCGGTCTGCGGCCAGCCGTTGGAATCGAGGTCCTTGTCAAGCTGGCCGGCCGTCTCGCCGCGCGAACTGATCTGCAAGTTGCAAAAGATCGTCTGGCTCAGAGCCGCCTTCATCTCTTGTCCGACCCAGTCTTCGGCGAAGGCCCTCAAAAACGCAAGCTGGCGGTCGCCCAACAGCGTGGCGCCCGGCAGGTCGGCCTGCCGCGTGTCGTAGCCCTTTTCGGTGATATGGCTGTCGGGCGTCATCTTGGCCTTGATGACGCTGGGCGGCGATTTGAACTTGCGGTCTTCCAGGATCGCGAAGCCGATGCCGCCCCACACCAGCGATGTGTAGTAAACGCCGATCCCTTGTTCGACCGGCGTCGAGTCATAGGGGTCGGGCAAATGGCTGGTCTGCGTCCGCTGCATGGCGTTGAGCCATTCGGGCGGCATGCCGTAGCCGCCCAGCAGGCCGCCGGGGTCGCCCTCGCGGGCCGGCTTGCCCCACGCGCCCCACACGTTGCCCTGATACACGTCGTGGTCGTCGGGGATGGTGATCGTCGGCCGGTCGCGCGTCAGGTCGCGATAGGTCCAGCACCAAAGATACCACTTGTAGAGATAGTCGAGCAGCGACTCTTCTGCCGGCTGCCGCACCACGCGGGTGGGATTGCCTTCATAAATCTGGTCGCCCGCGAAGAAGAGCAGGTCGGGATCGTGCCGGGCAACGTTCGGCAACATGTCGGCGTGCGGGAACCAGACGGTCTTCGACCAGCCATACTGCTTGCCCGCATCGACGCGGCCGTCGACCTGCTGCACGCAGCTCAGCGTCGCCAGCACGAGTGTTTCTTTGTCGGCCGGGTCGCGGCGGATGGTGCCCGGCCAGTGCCAGGCCCGTTCGCCCGTCGCGTCGCGCAGGCGATAGACCGTGCGATAGGGCACATCGCGGCCGGCGTCCCAGTCGGTCAGGCGAAAAGTGGCCGTGTAACCGGGCACGGTCACGTCGGCCGTGGCCGCCGTCCGCCAATTTTCGTCCTGCTGAAACTGCAATTCGACCGTTTGCGGATCGCTCTGTCCGATGGGCATGAGCTGGGCCGTGAGTTTGAGCACACCGCGGTGGACGGTGTACTGCGTGGAGAGGATCGGCCCGCACGCGCGGTCGTCGTGGGCTTCGACTTTTGCGCCGGCCAGTCGCCAGTCGCGGAACCACCATCGCGTGGCCGGTTTGCCGCTGCCCGGATGCGCGACGAGCGCGACGTTGCCGGTCAGCCGATCTGGTGGAACTTCCAGCGAGGTTTCCGCCACCGTGCGTCCGTCGGCGTCGCTGATGGTGAGCGCGAGGCGATATTGGCCCTCGTGCCGGCGTCCCGCCAGCCGGATGACTATTTCGTTGGGCAGATCGTGCTGAGTGCCGGCCTCGTTTGCCGCTTCGACGGGCTTTTCGAAGCTGCGAATGAAGGCCCGGCCGGCGCCGTCGATGCCCGCGAACCAGCCGCCGCCTGGGCCGGGATTGTGATGAATGAGGGCCGCGGCACGATAATCCATCGTGTCACCGCCGGCGCCGACCAAAAAGCCGACTGCGGCATCGTGAGCGGGCGGACCATCGCAGATGGCGCCGGCATGCGCTGTCATTTCGAATTCGTCGGGCGTCGGGCCGAGCCGCCTCGTGAGCAGGTGCAGGGTGCGCATGGGCGAGCCGGCATCGCCGCGGACGCACTCCAGCCGTCCGGCGCCCAGCCGCCAATCTTGCAAGCGATTGGCCCAGAACTGAGGGCCGATCCAAACCCGCTCCCCATCGCCGGCCCACTCGCCCGAAAATTCGTCCGCCGCCGCGGGCGCTGTCGTGGATGCCAGATTCGCGGCGCCGACAGCTCCGGCGACCGATTTCAGGAATGTGCGTCGTGTGGGTTGCATTCTGGGCCGATTCCCCCTGCTTCGTCGCGATGGCATAGGACTGTCTATCATTCTCTGGGAGGCATTGGGTTGCAAGACTCGACGATAAACTTCATTCGTTACGGTTTTTCCTGGAAAGGCCCCTGCCTACCCTGCCTCCGAAACTCCGACACACCGACCTTGGAGAAACGACGATCGAACGGTATGATAAATTGTCATACCAAGAGGGAGTTTCCCGATAATGGCGAGCAGCAAGGTCGCAATCAGTATCGACTCGTCACTCCTCAGTCGTCTCGACGAGTTGATCGCTCGGCGCGTCTTCCCTAACCGCAGCAAGGCGATTCAAGCGGCAGTCGAAGAAAAGCTCCAGCGACTCAATCGCACCCAACTCGCGATCGAGTGTGCAAAGTTGGACCCGGCGGAAGAAAAGCGCTTGGCGGAATTAGGGTTGGAAGCGGAGCTTGAGCGGTGGCCCGCGTACTGAGAGGCGAGATTTGGTGGGCCGATCTGGACCCCGTTCGCGGACGAGAACAAGCGGGCCTTCGTCCCGTTCTTGTGCTCAGTCACGATGTCTTTAACCGGCGGTCCGACACGGTGATCGCGGTTGCCATCACAAGCCAATCGCCTGCGGCAGGCTTCCCTTTGACGCTCGAACTGACGCAGTCGGGGCTCCCCAAGCGGTCGTGGGTAAAAATCAGCCAGATTCGTACCTTATCGGTCGAGAGACTCCGTGGCAAAGCCGGCTCCGTTTCGCCGGAAGAGCTTGCCAGGATCATCGATGGCCTGAACCAGATCATCGATGTCTAGGCCGCGATCAGTCGCGTCGTCCGACCATCGGCGAAGGGCTGTGGTGTCACGGCAACACAATCACTTGCAGGTCGCCGGTGACGTCGGCGTCCAGCCCCAGCCGGCAATGCGAAAGTCCGGGATGCTGGAGCAGCCAGCGGGCCAAAGGCGTAACCACATGCCGCTCCAAAATCCGTTGCAACGGACGGACGCCGTAACGCGGGTCGTAGCCCGGCGCGGCAAGATGTTCGATCAGCCGCTCGCTGGGCGCAAGTTCAATCGCGGCTTTGGCCAACCCTTCACGCCGGGCAATCTCGTTCAGTTCCTTGCGCGTGATCGCCGTCACCTGCTCGCGCGTGAGAGGTTCGAACCGGACCACGGCGTCAATGCGATTGTAAAACTCCGGCCGAAAGAACGACGTCACCGCACCCTCCACGCCTGTGAGGCCGGAGAACAACAGCACGCCCAGCGGCCGGTGCGGATCGTTCAGTCCGGCCTTGAAGGCCACGACCAATTGGGCCGCTGCCCGGCAAGCTGCGTCCTGGCCCACGATCTCGCGCCGAAAACCGGCCAGTACCTCATCGAAGGCCAGTGGCAGATCGTCGCGCAGCAGCGATTCGGGCAAGCCGGTGCGGCGGACGAAGGCGGCAATCGCGTCCGCGGCGCTCGCTTCCTGGCGATGCTCTCGCTTGGTGCGGTCGAGCAAGTCGTCAAAGAAGCGGACGGTCTGTCCGGGAAAGGTCTCGTAGGGCGCGAACCGCCGGAAAAGATCGTAGACCACGGCCGCAGCGCCGTCGGCCACCGTCACGCCCGACTGCTGCCGACGGGCGACGGCCTGCCGGTCGAGCACGGCCAGCGCGCGGGACAGGATCGCCGACGTGCCACCTAGAAACGCCCCGAATTGACAAAGCTCGCAATGGGACATATCATTGGCTCGTGGAATTCGACAGTCGAACGTAGCGGTCAATTCGTGCCGTTCAATCTTCCTTTACCCGCCGTTTTCCGCAAGGCCCGATGGAAGGTCAAAATCCGTGAGAAGGAGAGCCGCGAGCCGCCCCACGTGACCGTCTTGCATGATACCCAGGCTTGGCGACTTGACTTGCGGACCGGCCAATTCATGGATCGGTTACCTGATCCCACGGAAGTTCCTCAGGAACTCGTTGACCACATCAAGCAGCCGGCGAACTGGCAACTGCTTTGCGAGCAATGGGACCGCAAGTATCCATCGAATCCGGTCGGCGAGAATTCGCCGGAAAAGGAGTAACAGAATGGTCAAATCTGAGGGGGCACACACTGTCGGCGCCACGTTTTTGCTCGACAAAGCCCGACGCCGCTCGAAAGAGTTCGCCACACTCCGCCCCACGGTGATTTCATCCAAAGCAGGACTGCGTAATTCGCTGGCACATGCAACAAAAGATTCACTTTGGATCAGCTATGAACACGACTTGACGGCGGCCTTGCTGCAAAATGTGCAGTGGCCGGCGCGCAGCCTTGGCGCGGCCCTGCTCAACCACGCCGTCAGCCCCGCGACACTGCCGGCTCTGGCCAATTGCTTTAAGCGGCTGGCTTACGGCGCGGACGGCACGTTCTTGCCTCCCGACGAGCTTGCGGCGGCGTTGCAAGCGGAGAATTCTCCCGATCTCTTCCTTGGAGGCACTGTCGACATGACGAGCCAAACTCTCACCCTCTGGCGTGGAAACCTGGAGCCGTTGACGGTGCCCTGCGCGGCGTTTGAAATATCGGGAGACGGAATCGAGCCGGATTTCGACCGTTTTTCCGTTGTGGACTGCGGACAAACCGTTCGGCTCGGCGACTACGAGGCGGCGACCGAGGCGATCTTGTATGAATACGATTCCGAATATCGCCGACGGCTTTCGAAGCGGCGATGGGAAACAGAGCGATCCTTCGGTGCGTCGCTGCGCCGGCTAAGAAAACAGCGAGGTCTGCGGCGCGAGGACTTTGCCCCCAACGTTGCCGCTAAGACGATCGCCCGCATCGAACAGGGCAAGGTGCGGCGCGTTCAGACAAAAACGGTCCAGGCCATCGCCGCAAGGCTTCGGGTGGAACCGGACGAGATCGGGACTTACTGACGCTTCTGTCCGGACGGCCTGACGTTGCAGCGGCAGAGGCCAGATTCGAACGATTCGATGATAAAACGCCGCGAGAGTTGCTCGCAAGCGATGATGCCGAATCCCGGCACGCCGGGGTGCCGTTCCGCCGAAGTAGGCGTTGACATCTCTGTGGGGAATCCCGGCGCGCCGGGATACCGTTCCGCCAGCGCTCGCCGTACAGATCGGCTGGCACGCTCATCAAAAGCGCCGCGCGGCGCATCTGCTTGAGCGCCGCGGCGCACTGGGGCGCCACGTGGCCCAGCATGATCGACCTAAGTGCATGACCTGTTCCGCGTTACGTGCAAGCCGATCAAAGGGCCGCTGCTCGCCCGCCGACGCAAATGGCTGGGTGTCTTGCTCGCCATGTCTTTAACCGGCGGTCCGACACATCGGTCGAGAGACTCCGTGGCAAAGCCGGCTCCGTTTCGCCGGAAGAGCTTGCCCGGATCATCGATGGCCTGAACCAGATCATCGATGTCTAGGCCGCGATTAGCCCGCGTCGTCCGACCATCGGCGAAGGGCTTTGGTTCACGGCAACACAATCACGCGCAGGTCGCCGGTCACGTCAACATCCAGCCCCAGCCGGCAATGCGAAAGCCCGGGATGCTCGATCAGCCAGCGGGCCAAAGGCGTCACCACATGCCGCTCCAAAATCCGTTGCAACGGACGGACGCCGTAACGCGGGTCGTAGCCCGGCGCGGCAAGATGTTCGATCAGCCGCTCGCTGGGCGCAAGTTCAATCGCCGCTTTGACCAACCCTTCACGCCGGGCAATCTCGTTCAGCTCTTTGCGCGTGATCGCCAATACCTGCTCGCGCGTGAGAGGCTCGAACCGCACCACGGCGTCGATGCGATTAAAAAACTCCGGCCGAAAGAACGACGTCACCGCGCCCTCGTAATTCGGTTCGGCCGACACGTCGAAGCCGGGCGGCCGCTACGACTCGCCGCCCAAGTTCGACGTCATGATGATGATCGTGCTGCGGAAGTTCGTCGTGCGGCCGTAGGCGTCGGTCAGGCGGCCTTCGTCGAACAGGCCGAGCAATACGTCGAACACTTCCGGCGACGCCTTTTCGATCTCGTCGAGCAGCACCACCACGAACGGCTGCTGACGCACGCGCTTCACCAGTTCGCTGGGCGGGCCGTTCGGCCGGCCGAGCAGCCGTTGGGCCGCATCGAAACCGCCGTACTCGCTCATGTCGAGCCGCACCAGCCGGTCCTGCTTTTCGCCATGCTCGAAGAGATAACGGCAAAGCGTTTTGGCAAGCTGCGTCTTGCCCACGCCGGTGGGTCCGGAGAACAAGAGCACGCCCAGCGGCCGGTGCGGATCGTTCAGTCCGGCCTTGAAAGCCACGACCAATTGGGCTGCTGCCCGGCAGGCCGCGTCTTGGCCAACGATCTCGCGCCGAAAACCGCTCAGCACGTCGTCGAAGGCCAGCGGCAGGTCGTCGCGCAGCAACGGCTCCGGCAAGCCAGTGCGGCGGACGAAGGCGGCAATCGCGTCGGCGGCGCTCGCTTGCGGGCGATGCTTTCGCTGGGTTTGGTCGAGCAAGTCGTCGAAGAACCGGACCGTCTGTCCGGGAAAGGTCTCGTAGGGCGCGAACCGCCGGAAAAGATCATAGACCACGGCCGCAGCGCCGTCGGCCACCGTCACGCCCGACTGCTGCCGACGGGCGACGGCCTGCCGGTCGAGCACGGCCAGCGCGCGGGGCCGGTCGAGCGGTTCGACCGACACGATCTGGAACAGGTCGATCAAGCCGGGCAACAACCGCCGTAGCGCCGTCAGTTCGCCGGCGGTGGCCTCGCCGACCAGCCGCAGCTCGCCGCGTTCGAGGTACGGCAGGAAAAACATGGCGATGCCGTCGCCCGGCCCATCACCACCGGCCAGCGCCAGATCAAGCAGGTTTTCGACACATAGCACGCCGCTGGCCCCGCTCAGCTCTTCGACGATCTGCTGGCAGCGTGCTTCCCATTGTCCCAGATATTGCATGCCCGCGATTAATCGGCCTGCGCTGCTTAGCCAAAACGTCAGCCGCTCGTTGTCGCGTTCGTCGCCCGCATCGCCTGTAGCAGCGGCGGGCTGCGAAGCGTTGCGATCGAGCTGGCGGGCGGCCTCGGCCAACAGCATTGTCTTGCCGACGCCGGTGGGACCGACCAGGAGTAGATTGACCCGCGAAGCGGTAAGCTGCCGGGCAAGCGCGGCGGCTTCACTTTCACGGAGCCAGGCGCGCGCGAACCGCCGCCGCGCAGCGCGGTCGTCAAGCGGCTCGGCGACCGCGCCCAGCCCCGGCAAATCGGCATCGGGCTTCAGCCGCCGCGACCGGTCCTTCACGCGGATCACGATCTCGTCGAGCGTGATCCGGCCCGGCGGCAAGACGCGCGCCAGCTCGCGCGGCGACGATCCTTTAAGCTGCTGCTGAGCGTATTCACCCACAAGTTCTGCCAGGGCCGAGGCGTCGTGATAGTAAAAGTGGAAGCCAAGCGTCGGCAACGCCGCGAAATGGGGACCGCCGGCGTGATGTGCGGTCACGCACGGAACGCGCAACGGAAATGGCTCGTTGCCGGCATAAACGCGCCCGTCCGATTGGTATTCGGGCCGCACGGCGGCGATGAACTCCCGCAGTTCAACGTCGACCAGGTTGGACGATCCGCGCCAGGGCTCACGTTGATAGAGCCAGGCCAAATAGTCTTTCAACTCGTCGCAGGCGCGGTTGGCGGTCGGCGCCGTCGCCGCCGGCGCGTCGTCGAACACGCTGTCGACCGTCAGGGCGGTAAAAAAGTTCTGAGCGTCTTGCCAGACGACGATGGGGAAACGATGGAGCGGCATGGGGGATGGGAATTGCAAGTTGCGAATTGCAAATTTCAAATTGGCAAATGACTGACGAACTCCGGCGGTGGTTCGAGCGCGGCTAAGACAAAGCTCCGCAGGTCGTGCGGGGTCGGGGAACCGGCCACCGAAAGACCGCTGCGCAAATCGAACGTCGCCCCGCCCTCGCTGTAAACCCGCACTACTGGCAACAGCGGCTGAGGATCGTCATCGACTGTCGCGCTGCCTTCGGCCAAGGCCGCCAACCACCGGCGCCGCCGCTCGACGAACGAAGCACGCGCTGCTTCAGCGTCGTTATCGATTACCGGCACTACGGACACCTGCAGAGGAACAAGGTTCTGCGCTTTCGGGCAAAACAGGTGCGTTCCTTCTTCCGCCCTTGCGACGGCCAGGGCGTGCGGCCCGCCGACGGTCAGCGCACGCAAAGTGCCCTGGGCCGACAATGGTTGACAGTCGAGCGACAGCTCGCTGATGAACATGTGGGCGTACCAACTCGCCAACGCCGTGGCCTGGTCTGCGCCCGCGCCGCGAGGCGAAACAATCACAACCGCCTCGTCGCAAGTCGATTCGCCGAACTGGGCCATCGCCTCGACCAGCGCGGCCTCGTGCGAGAGTTGCTGGACCTGATGATCGAGTTGCTGCCCGAACCGTGACGATCCGCCGGCCAAGTCCTTCAAATAGCTATGGATGTCGTCGACAATGGCCAACTCGCGTAACAGTCGCCGTCCGCCCAAGCCCCACTTGGCCAGCCCGCGACGGCGCGGCGAACCGACCGACGGCGGCAACCAACCCGGTCGCGGCGACCGCTCAAGCCGCTCGGCGAGCTGGTCCGCATCACGCCGCAGCTTGTCGCACTGCTCCTTGACCAGGAAATAGCGGAACTGCTCGGCAGAACCGGCGGTCGCCAAGGCGACCCTGCTTTTTTCGCATCGCCGGTCGCAGCCCGCGCACAGATTGGGTGGCTACCCTCGCGACGAGCGGTCGAGCCTACTATACTGTTTCACAGCGCGCCTCCGCGCAGACGGCCCAGACTCTGCCTACGCGGGGTTCGGTTCGGTCGCGCTGCGTGGGCGGGTCACGACGCCAATGGCAACGGTAAGTCGTTCTAGGCAGTGTCTTTGTGCTTGTGTGCTTGAGGCCAATCGATGACGAGTGAGGCGTTACCCACGGCGAGCGGAGGAATTGAAGGCGCCAACCACCTCGATGGCGGAGCCTGCCGCGTCGAGCGGATCGGCTTCGCGCGCGCCTCTGAGCGCGCCGCAGCCGCCAGAGCGACCAAAGGTGCTTTCTACCGCGCAGAGCGGTGGTGCTGGTTCACCGCGACGCTGGCGGCTGTCGAATTCTCTTTGCAAGGACCATCTGTATCCCTGGATCAGGCTTGCGGGCGCTGGGCGATCGTTCTTGGGGCGGTAGCAGCGGGCGCTTTGCTTCGGGCCTTGACGGCCAGCCGAAAGGCGCCGTAGTTTTCCCGCGCGCTTGGTTACGGGAACGTGCTGACGACCGGACAACGTGGAATGACCGGCGGCGGACCACGGGCGGCTCGGCAGTGGAAAGCTGAGGGCGCGGTACATTCGCTTCGTTTACCATCCGGTTCGTCGGCCTGCCTCCGTCCGACCGACCAAATCGCGGCCACCAGAAACGGCTGTAGCGCGCTCGTCGCCTCCGGGTGCGGACTGAAGAGCAGGACGCGTCCACGCCCATACATGCTCGCGATTATTGCTGGCGTGTTGATCATTGTCCCTCGCTGGCATTCGTGCGCGGAGATTTCCGTCCTGAATAAGGCAATCGACGCAAAATCTGGCAAGTCTGCTCTGTGGCCACTCAGAAATATGGGTCCGCTGCTGTAGCGGACGTTCACGGTTTTCCGCACTTCTGGAAAGAGCTCCGCGCCTATGTCGGTGAGTTCTATGCCAACCATTCCTGTTCCTCGCGCTGCCAACGGGATCTCTGACCCATGCACATTTCTGGTGCCCGTAAGTGTCCGCGCATTAACCAGCGCGAGGCTCCAGTCGTAGCCGGACGTTGCGAGAAACGCGCCGCCGCAGATTCCGACGTAGCCGCCGCCGCCTCCTACAAACTGGCGTATGGCCGTCCGGCCCCTGGAACCAAGAGCAGCGGCCTGTTGTTTGCCACTTCCGCCTGGAACAACGAGAACGGCGAGTGAAGAGAGGATCCCCGCATCGATTTGCGCTGGGGTTACCAAACGGCATGTAATTCCGCAGTCCGCGTTAAGGATGCCGCAGATACGCTTCGCGGGTTCCGGTTGACTAGAGTCTGCGACTAGAACACCTGCGCTCGCGGCAGCCGATTTGGAAAAAGCCGCGCCGCGTGCGTTTAGGCACGCGGCGAACCCCTGCGGCACGGATTGCCGAGCGCCGCCCGACCAAACAAATTGGGAGAGTGAGACGCCGACTAGAGCGAGGGCAACGGAGACGAGGGCCGCTGCCTCCCACCCGTTGCGCATGCAGAGCGAAATTCGGCCCGAAGCGTCGTTTGTAAATTTACTATTGGGTCGCATTGGCGTCAAAAGGAGGCGGCACGCCGCGCAAGGAGACTCTTTATTTTATCTGCATCCGCGCTCGTTACGTGCCAAATCCAAACGGAGTATCCAACCCTCGCATACGGTTCAAGGTCCAAAAGGTAAGCGTGGCGGCAGGCGGGCTCGCAGAGCCGATGTATGCTAGCCGCATACCAACCGACGAGCGGCCCCTCGCGCGTGAGGAGGTCATGACCCAGATCGAGGCTGACGAGCCGGATGTCGGCGCCCGAGCCCCCGAGCCTCTTAATATGCGCATCGTGGAAAAGCTCCGAAGCGTAGGAGTTGCGAAACAGCGTATAAAGCACGTCGATACTCGGGTTTCGGGAGCACCACCGCTCAAGATAAAGGATATCCTGCCCCCAGTCAATGTTCGAGTCGACTAGATAACGGTGCCCACGCAGAGGTCCGCCCGCAAGCTCGTTGAAATATGACATCGAGTGCGGCCAGACGCCCAGGCCGCTCACCAATGACAAAAGCAGCAGGGAAATAAAGATTCGGTGCCTCATCTCGTGCGGGGCGCGACGAGGTGGCGCTGAGCCGCCAATCGCGATGAAGAGGAAAGGCATCGCGGGCAACATGTAGCGAAAGTGGCGATTTACGCCCGTTTGCGAGCTCACCAATGCCAAAATCGCCACGACTGTGACCAAGATGAGTGCTTCACCCACACGCCGGTAGCGCCGAGGCGCATAGTCTTCCTTCTTGGCCATATTCCGCCGACAGCGCCATCCTGACCGCCGGAAGCAACTGCGGAGGCGCGAGCAAAGCGCTAGGAGCAACAAAATGCATGTTCCGAGGGGGATCTTCAGAGATGCGCAAACGAGGTAATAATACCACCAGCCGCGCTGAGACCATTTGCCGCAGAGATAGGACTCCAAGCCCGCCTCGAAGTCGAGCTTCTGGATGTCCATGCCGAGTAAGTAGTCGCGCGGAACCGGAACTGGCAGCAGGCCGAGCCAACTGCCGCAAAAGCGGTTGCCGCCGGCGCCGCCGTCAGCCGGAGAATCGGCCCCGGCCAATACGCGCGAGACGAATGTAAACTGACCCAGGCGAGTAAAGGACCCGTCGAAAGCGTAACCGGCGTTTAAGGCGGCGAGACCGGCGCCAAGCACCAGAATAAGTTGCAGCGCCGCGCGGCGAGCTCCGCTCAGGCCCGACCGTCCTTCGCGAATGGCCAAGCCCGCCCACATCGCAGGCAAGATGGCCAGGAGGACAACCCAGGTCATCTTTGTCAGCAGCGCGAGGCCCAGCGCAACCCCTGCGAGCAGCGCACGACAGCAATCGGGACGCGCAAGCCATCGCCAAAAGGCGTAAGCCGCAGCGACACCTGCGCTAGCAGCAGCGGCATCGGGGCAGATTGTTGCGGACCAGGCCATTATGTTCGGCGAAAAACACCAAAGGATAACGGAAACCAAGCCCGCACGGCTCGCGTACATTTCGCTTGCCCAGTGGTAGCAGCAAACGGCACCGAGCACGCTGAACGGCAGACAGACGAGCCGCCCCAGGGCGAAAAAAAGCTGCGCGTCGGAAGCATTGTCACGCACCAGACCAACGCCGGCGCTCCACTCTCGTCGCCGCCGGTCGCCGTGGCCACGGGGCGGTGGGTTCACGCCCGCCTTCGCTCCCAAAAAATAGGCAGGTGCCGACGCGACGAGCCGCACAAGTGGCGGGTTAACCGCGTATAGGTCAAAATCCCCGGACGCCAGCGTATGCAGGCCGGCCGCAAGATGCGCGGCCTCATCGGAGACCGGCGCGTTTCTTGAGGAGATCCAGGCGACCAGAACACAATGGACCAGGATTGCCGCGGCTGCGAGCAAGCTCGCTGTACTACTACGGTTTTCGCGATTTGCACGCTTGTCGTTGGCCGCAAGCAGCACGGCACGTGCGGCCGAGACATGCCGATGGGATCCCGAGGCGCCGGCAAACCGTCCGATTGCATCCCTACACGCGCACACGGACTCGGGAACCTCTCCGTCTATACGCGTTTCGATCTTCGCTTGCGGCCCACGGCCCAGAGCACAGCGGCCAACGCGAGAAAACCTATGTTTATTATTAGAAGCGCGACACCTCTCGGCCGTCGCGCCGATGGGGTCGTCACGGCCGTGTTATCGTCGCCGGCGTATTGGCTGACTGGCACTACCTCACCATTGTCATAGCGCATAACCGATCCAGCTAGGTCGTCGCGAAGCTGGTCCCCCTGGACCAGCCCGAGGCGATCCAACGAAAAGCTTGCAGCGCCGATCTGCCCATTCACTTCACAGTTGTTAAGCGTAAAGTCGCGAGACAGCTCACGTTGCTGCGTATCATCGTCAAAGTATTTATCTAACCGGTAGTGGCTCGGTATGTACACACCGGAAACGTGCGTGTATCGCCACGTTCGGTCGAGAGTCGCAATTCCACTGGGGCTTCGTTCGACGAGCCTTGAGGGGTTGTAGCCTGCGTCGACGTTGAACGTCGTCTCGACCACCGTCGGCTGCTCCGACAGATCGTCGGGACGGACCCGATATTCCTGCACAAGCCTGTAGCCCGCGTGAGACGTCGATCTGACCTCCTCAATTCGAAGCGCGAGCGATTTGCCAGCTTTGAGCCAGTCGGCGCTGCTCTTTAATGCATCGGCAAAGCTCATGCTGCCACTGTAAGC
Source organism: Pirellulales bacterium (assembly GCA_035533075.1). Taxonomy (NCBI): domain Bacteria; kingdom Pseudomonadati; phylum Planctomycetota; class Planctomycetia; order Pirellulales; species Pirellulales bacterium. Next base: position 44,310 of record DATLUO010000267.1, read on the forward strand.
GAAAAACGCCCGCGGGTCGATAACACTTGAATACCTGGCGAAGCGCTTGCTCTCCGCTGCGCCGCGACGCACGGCAGAGTTAATCCCTTTGCCCCTCGCAATCTGGAATCGCGGTGCCGCGCCCGGCGGTTCGGCCGGGATGCACTCGATCCACTCATCCACCGTAATCAGGTGACGCTGCCGAAGCGGGACCTGTCCCCAAATTTCGGTCACACCACTCGCAAGGTCGGTCACCGCCGCGTCTCCGACAACCTCATACGTGGTCGCCAGATTGTTCTTACGCATATCGAGGTCAAACTGCACAACAACATGGCGGACCTCCCACCAGCGCCCTTTCCTCGTAGTTCCGAGCAACTCTCCGCGCGCGGCGTCATCGCCTACGCGCGGTTGGATCTGGCGCATTTCGGTTCGGTATGCCCCGTCCTCTAAGGCGTATGAACCTGACCAGCTGGCGAGCCGTTCGTAGTTAGCCCTTATTTCCCCTTCGATCATGCGGATAATGCCAAGGCGCCGGTCCATCTCGGCGTTTTCTGCTACCGTTTGGTCGGGATATGCGCATGCGGTACGAAAAAGAGCCATGCATGCAAAAATTACCAGAGAGATGATGGACCACGATCGGCTCGGTGGAATCAAACACATGAATTGCCGCCGCTTGCCATTTTTGCGATATCGGGAGACGAAGCGACATTGCGCAACTTGGGATGCCATACAAAGAAAGCTGAAAGTTGCCTTCATTTATTACTCTTCGGTGCAATCGAGCACACTATCATTCGCGATGTAGGTCGTGCTCGGCGTGCCAGGCTCACATTGAGTGCATTTTGATTGCGGGTTACCGTTTTGGCAATAGCCGTAGACGCTCGGCGGCTGGTAGCATCCGTAACCAAGATACAGAGAAGTTAGGCAAGAATAGGAGTTAAAGCATGCGACGAACGTCGTCAGTCCTTGCTGCGCGCTGCCTGGAGTCGCGAGCACCTCGTGCGAATTGCCTGTGTAGGTTCTCCCGAAGTTGGTGGTCCCGCACGTTACACAGCCGCCTGGGCACGGTTGACTGTTGCTCGTAGCGCAGTCCGTTGTATTTGGCAGAAGGGCGTAGTTGCAGTCGGCAGCGACCGCCGGCGGAACAATTCCGTCACGGAGACCGAAGAGGTTCGTTAATAGCCACGCCAATAGGAGCAAACACCGAAGCGCCCGCGAGCCTACCATTTCTACGAACATGAGGGACTCCTTTGCATTTGCGAACTGAAAATTTAGTGATCATCGCCAACAATGGCGACTACGGGCAACTCGACTCGTTCCTCCCAGCCCTCCGCGTAGGCCCGTAACACGATTGGGGCGTCGACAGGACCGTTTTTCTGGAAGCATGCATGAACGCACATTGACAGTCCGCGCTTGGCGGAGGTTATCTTTTCAACAGCACATCCGTCGGGCACCTTTATTACCTCGGCAGCAAACGAGGTGCCATCGGCAGCCACCAGGTCAACGATCCGACGTTGTGCATCGTCTGGGCGGCACCGGCCAAATGCGACAACGCTAGGGACGACTTCCACGCGATGCGGGATCACGAACGACACCGGCACCTCGATAAGCGGACGGTAACGGCTGGTGGTCGAGATGCCCACTACAGACTTGTATTCGCCGGGCTCAAGTTCGCCAGCGTCAACCGCAAATTCCAGGCGGGTCTCGCTGTCCTGCGGCGCCGCACTTCCCATTTGGACAGTTGCGATGACCGGGAGATCCGCGCACGAAACGGACGTTAGCTGAAATGGATCCTCGGGGCCGCTTTTAAGTCGCAGAGACCGACTGGGAAGTTCACCGCGCGGCACTCGCCCGAAGTCGATCTCCGCTGGGATCGCGTACACGGTACGAACTTGGTTTCCAAAGATAGTGAACACGACCTCACGATGGTTGCCCCCAGCCATCTCCATCAGCCGCAACGTGACCGTCTGTCGGTAATTAGTGTTATCTGCGGTCTTTGTTCGCACGACGAGCGAGTCAGACTCATTTTTGCTTAGCGGTTTGCCATTGGCCAGCTCAGCGGTCGTACATGTGCAGCTGCTTGAAAGATAGGCCACACGGATCCGTGGGGCACTTTGATTTGTGAGAGTGAACTCCGTCTCGGCCTCCGAGAACGGCTCAGTGACGCCAAAGCTGTGCCAGAGCCGATCGATCTTGATGCGTGCCTCACCGACCGCGATCATGACCCCATTTTCTGAGGATCGTTGGACCCAAACTCGTCGCGGCTTCAGCGTCTCGAAGCGCCGAAGCGGGACTAGTTCGGGCAAGGCTTCGCGCGAGAGTGCCTGGATGTACCGATGGTTGCCGAGGGTGACCAAGCCAAACACTACCTGGAAATCCTCAGGCGCTAACTCAAGAACGGCCGCGCGAAGCCCTGCAGTTTCTAGGTACGCCATGAAGTCGACTCCCATCAGCCGCGGACATTGGGAGTCCCATTGATCGCCGGGACACTTAGTTGGTGGTCTGCCTCTCCAATCTGGCGCGTGCCGGGGGACGATGGCCCCGAGTTGTAGCGATGCTAAGTAGGCAGCCGGCGAGCGCGGGGCGACTGTGGCATCCTCCGGTGTTGCGGTCGCGGCTGCGGGCACCGGCGGTTTGCGAGCAGAACATCCGGGCGTTCCAGCGAGAAGGGCCAACATGCAAAGGACGACTCGGTTCACCACCGCCGCGCACAGCGGTACGCCCCGCCACGCGGTACTTATACCCCTCGGGCTTGCCGGACGAACCGCAGCCAGAGTGGCCGCATTGCTAGCAATTTCGCGAGCCAGGTCTCCGGACTCACGGACCACGCGCAGTCCGAAGGTGCTGTGCGGGCTCGGGCGATCGAGTGCAACGAAGATCGCCCTCTCATCACATGCCGAGCACGCCGTCAGGGCGCAGAAGACCACCCGAGCGCGCGAGGGCGCTACAGCCATTCGCCGACAGCCACGGCACATCTTGCAGCTCCTTTCCGGGATTGGCCGTCACGGGACAGTTGCCGCTTGCACGATCACGGGGCGAGGGTCGTTCACCGTGATCGGGCGACTGCAGTTCGTTTGGCCGAACCCAACGCCTTAGTCTTAGGATCCGTCAAAACACTTGTCAAGTACCTCGGTCATATAGAGGCAGGCACGTAAAAAGGCATGTATAGCTGGATCCAGCGGGAGGGCGGGCGCAGCTCAATTCAGCGGTGGCACGTGCTGGCGGCCGACAGCAGCGGCAGGCCGGAGCCCCGCATATTCCGCCGCGGCAGGCCGGTAACGCGCGAGAACGCCCGTGTGACGTCGGCGACCGAGACGACCGAACCCGGCGGCGCATCGTGGCAAAGGTTTTTCAGCAGCCGCAACGGACGGCCGGGATAGGCGGAGTAGCCGGCATAGCGGCGGTGCAGGCGGTCGAGCACATCGATGGCCGCCGCATCGAGCCGCGCCGCGCTGGCGGCCGCTTGCCGTTCGAGGATCAACCGCCCTCGTTCGCGCGTCGGCTCTTCAACCCGTATCGTGACGAAGGCCTGGAGCAACTGCGGTGCATCGCGCTCCAGCAAGGCGAGTTGTTCGGGCGTGCATTCCGTGACGGCCGTCAGATCGCCGCGCACCAGGTATGGCCGTAGGAACGAGGCGATGCTCTCGCTTTGCGAAATGCACTGGCCCACCTGTGCGAGCTCAATGAGATTGCCCAGGTATACGACGGCCTTCTTCTTGGCGGCCTCGCGGCAGAGATCGCGACACCGCTCCTGCCACATACCGAATCCCGACATGCCGGCCACAAGCCGTGCCCCGCTGGTCGCCCAGAACGCCGCGCCGGCCAACCCGCGGCGGCGGCGCTCGCGCACCAACTGATAGACCGCGGCCGTCTTTCCCACGCCGGCCGGCCCAACCAGCAGCACGCTCCGCGGCGACGGTCCGGCGAGCAACTCGGCAAGTTGCGACACCGCGGCGTCTGCTTCGAACGCTTCCGCCAGCGGCTCGCTCGATAGTTCGACCGCCGCCTGCTTGAGCACCGACGACTCTTCGTCGTCCTGTTCCAGTTCGCGAAGTGCGCGCTCTTTGGGCGTCGGCAATCGCACCGTCACGCTCGTTTCCGCCAGCTCGAGTTTGGAGCGCCGCGCTAGCCGCACCAGCTTTTCGAGCGAGGCGGTGGCCCCGAACCGTTCGAGTGCCGAGCGGATTTCCGTGGCCACCGCCGCTTCGAGCCTGCCGGCCCGCGGTTGCAGCACTTCGATGTCGAGCGCCGGCACATAGGCCAGATGGGCGTCGGGCGACGGGCTCCAGTTGAGGTAATCGAACTTTAAGATCACTTCACTCTGCCAGAAGGCGTCGCGCGGCGGCGCGGGAACGGCGATTTCGGCCTGCCGGAGCTGATAGGGCCATCCCCAGCGCCGGCGGTGCAACTCGGCGGCGGGCAGCGATCCGAGCGTCTCCTTCGCCCGCCGCTCCAGCAGCGCGCGGGCCTTCTCTCGATCGGCGGCCAGCAGTGAGTGCTCGGCAAACAGGGCGATTTCCGAGAGCCACCAGCGGTCGTCGATCTGTTGGGCGATCGCGAGCAGTTGCTGTTCATAGTCGGCCATGAGATCCTCTGCCTACGTTGAGACGCGCCAACGTCAATCGGTTCGCGGGCGCCGCAGTTGGTCGTCTCACGACTCTTCAGGGTTTGCGTAAAGATGGCGAATGACTCGGTTGTGTGCCAACCCATAATGTCCTAGATTGACAAAAGCCGGCGAGGGCAAACAGAGCGGTCCTTCGGTGCGTCGCTGCGCCGGCTAAGAAAACAGCGCGGTCTGCGGCGCGAGGACGTTGCTCCCAACGTGCCGTGATTGACGCGAACTATTATCGCCCCAGGCGAACGCCTCGTCCAATGAGTTCCAGCATGCTCCATGACGGCCTAAGTCCAACCTCTTGCTTGACAGTCCGCATCGTCCGGCGTCAAATTGCTGTTTCCAGCCGACGAGCAACCGAGAGATACCAAGCGTGCCCAAAAAAGCCCATATCCAAGCCACGATCAACGGCGAACCGACCGAATTCCTCTGCGAAAACCGGCAGAGCCTGTTGGAAGCGCTGCGCGACGAGTTGCACCTCACCGGCACCAAAGAAGGTTGCAACAACGGCAACTGCGGCGCCTGCACCGTGATCATGGATGGCGTGCCGGTGAATAGCTGCCTGGTGCTGGGCGTGGAGTGCGAAGGCGCCAGCATCACCACCATCGAAGGCATCGCCGAAGAGAACCACCTGCACCCGATTCAACAGTGCTTTTTGGAAGACGCCGCCTTGCAATGCGGCATCTGCACGCCCGGTTTTATCATGGCCGCCAAGGCCCTGCTCGACAAGAACCCCAATCCGACGGAACATGAAATCCGCTTCGAGCTGGCGAACAATCTTTGCCGCTGCACGGGCTACGACAAAATCGTGCGGGCCGTGCAGCACGCCGCCCGGCGGCTCGTGGGGCAGCCTTCCTAGGCCGTGGTCACGGGACGAACCATCGCAGCGACGGGCCAGAAGCCGTCCCACGAAAACTTCAGGAGGTTACAACGCTCATGCCCATCGACACTCGCGAAACCATTGTGGATGAAGGACGGCTGCCGCGCGGACGCGGCGCCGCCGCGCCCGCCTACAAAGTCATCGGCACGCGGCCCATCCGGCACGACGGCGCCGACAAGGTGACGGGCCGCGCGGTCTACGGCAACGATTTGCAGCTTGCCGGCATGCTGCACGGCAAAGTGGTGCGCAGCCCGCACGCCCATGCCCGCATCAAGCGGATCGACACCTCGGCGGCCGAAAAGCTGCCGGGCGTGCATGCCGTGGTGACGGCGGCCGACTTGCCCGACCTGCGCGACAAGATGGCCGACCTGGGCGAAGGCCGCGTGAACCTGGCGCACCTGGGCGCCAATGTGCTGGCCCATCAAAAGGTGCTCTATCGAGGGCACGCGGTGGCGGCGGTGGCGGCCGTCAGTCCGCACGTGGCCGAAGAAGCGGCCAGGCTGATCCAGATCGAATACGAACCGCTGCCCGCGGTCACCTGGGTGCTCGACGCCATGAAACCCGACGCGCCGCTCTTGCACGCCGACGTCTACACCGAAGACATGACCGGCCACCGCACCAGCGACCAGCCGAGCAACACGTCGAAGCACCTATTGTTCGAAGAGGGCAACATCGAGCAAGGCTTTGCCTCGGCCGACGTGGTGGTCGAACGCGAGTTCAAGACCGCCAGTGTTCACCAAGGGTATATCGAGCCGCACGTTTCGACGGCCCTGTGGAACGTCGATGGCCAACTTACGATCTGGACTTCGACGCAGGGCGCCTTCACGGCCCGCCAGCAGACGGCCGAGTTGCTGCAGGTGCCGATCTCGCGGGTCAAGGTGGTGCCGTGCGAAATCGGCGGCGGCTTCGGAGGGAAGATTCCCGTTTATCTCGAGCCGGTGGCCGCGCTGTTGAGCCGCAAGTCGGGCCGGCCGGTGAAGATGGTGATGACACGGGCGGAAGTGTTCGAGGGCACCGGTCCCACGCCCGGCTCGTTCGTGCGCGTGAAGCTGGGCGCCCAGAAAGACGGCCGCATCGTGGCCGCTCAGGCCTGGCTGGCGTATGACGCCGGCGCGTTCCCCGGCGGCATGATCGGCCCCGGCTGCATGTGCGTGTTCGCCTGTTACAGCGTTCCGAATTACCGCGTGGAAGGTTTCGATGTCGTGCTCAACAAGCCCAAGACCGCGGCGTATCGGGCACCGGGCGCCACACAGGCCGCCTTCGCCGCAGAGCAGGTCGTCGATGAGCTGGCCGAAAAACTGGGGATGGATCCCATCGACTTGCGTCTGAAAAATGCCGCCTGCGAAGGAACCAAGCGGGTGGGTTGGCCGGCGTATCCCAAGATCGGCTTCATCGAGACCTTGCAGACGGCCAAGAACCAGCCGCACTACAAGACGCCGATTTCGGGCAAGAACCGCGGCCGCGGCATCGCGGCCGGCTTTTGGTTCAACATCGGGCTGAAGAGCAGCGCCTCGGCCAGCGTCAATCCCGACGGCACGGTGACGCTGGTCGAAGGCTCGACCGACATCGGCGGCACGCGCACCAGCGTGGCCATGCAGTTGGCCGAGACGCTGGGCATTGCGGCCGAGGACGTCAAGCCGCAAGTGGCCGACACCGACAGCGTGGGCTATACCGACGTCACCGGCGGCAGCCGCGTGACCTTCGCCACCGGGATGGCGGCCTATCAGTGTGGTCTCGACATCCGCCGGCAAATGCGTGAGCGTGCGGCGACTCTTTGGGAATGCGAAGCCCAGGAAGTGAACTTCGAGGACGGCACGTTCCGCCACAACGGCGAGTCGATCACCTTCAAGCAGTTGGCCGGCCGGTTGAACGAGACCGGCGGCCCGGTGCAGGGCCGCGCCGCCGTCGATCCGGAAGGTCCGACCAACGGCTTCGGCGTGAGCATCGTGGACGTCGAGGTCGATCCCGACACCGGCAAAACGACGGTGCTGCGGTACACGGTGTTGCAAGACGCCGGCAAGGCGATTCACCCCAGCTACGTGGAGGGTCAGATGCAAGGCGGCACGGTGCAGGGCATCGGCTGGGCCTTGAACGAGGAGTATTTCTTCGACGACCGGGGGCGGATGCGCAACGCCAGCTATCTCGACTATCGCATGCCGACGGCACTTGATCTGCCGATGATCGACACGGTGATCGTGGAGGTGCCCAATCCGGCGCATCCTTATGGCGTGCGGGGCGTGGGTGAGACGCCGATCGTGGCTCCGCCCGCCGCCGTCGCCAACGCCATCTATCACGCCACCGGCGTGCGGATGTTCGAGCTGCCGATGTCGCCGCCAAAGGTCTGGGCGGCGCTGGTCAAGAAAAACGTGTAGGGTGGGACCAGCGAGCTCGCGAGCGCCGGCCCACCGTAAACGACTGTGACGTGCCATGGCCATCGTGTACATCCCGACGCAACTGCGCCCGCTCACCGGCGGCATCGAATGCGTGGTAGTTCCGGGCACGAACCTTCGGCAGGTCATCGCCGCGCTCGACGCGGCGCATCCCGGTTTAGGAGCTCGTCTGTGCGGCGACGACGGCATTTCGCCGGGACTGGCGGTGTCGATCGACGGCGCCTTTACCAACCGCGGCCTGTTGGCCAAGGTGGGGCCCGACAGCGAAATCCACTTCCTACCGGCGATTGGCGGCGGCTGACGGGTGCCATTGAAATGGCCGCGCCGTAATGCGCATAATGGCAGCGCCCGCACAGAATGGCTGACAGCAGGCTTACCATGCTGATTGACGTCGCCACAACTCCGCAGATCGAGGTCTATCGCCTGCTGACCGATGTCGTCACTCCTCGGCCGATCGCCTGGGCAACGACGGTCGATGCGGACGGCCGCGTCAACTTGGCGCCGTTCAGCTTCTTTAACGCCTTCGGGGCCAACCCGCCGGTGGTCGTCTTTTCGCCGACCTTGCGGCGCGACGGCTCGAAGAAGGACACGCTGCTCAACGTCGAGGCCACAGGAGAGTTCGTGATCAACGCCGCCGTGGAGGCACTGGCGGAGAAGGTCAATCAGACGTCGGCGGAACTGCCCCACGGCGAAAGCGAGGCCGAGCTGGCCAAGCTGACACTCGTTCCCGCGGTTAAAGTCAAACCTCCGCGCGTCGCCGAATCGCCGGTACAACTTGAGTGTCGCGTCTTGCAGATCGTGCCGGTTGGACAAGGGCCGATGTCGGGCAATCTGGTGATCGGCGAGGTGCTGTTGCTGCACGTCGACGACGGCCTGTTCGCGCCCGACGGTCGCGTCGATCCCGCGAAGCTGCGGACGATCGCTCGGCTGGGAGGCGACTGGTACGCGCGCACCAGCGATCTGTTTGAGATGCGCCGCCCTTCGATCGGGTAGGTTGTCAATAGCCCGGTGAATTGTTCAGTCCCAACTCGCCGGCGACGGTCTGCATGGCGTCGATCACGAATTGGATGTGCTCGTCGAGTGGCACGCCGAGGTCTTCGGCGCCGCGGACGATGTCGTCGCGACTGACGGCGGCGGCAAAACTCTTCTGCTTCAGTTTTTTCTTCACGCTCGAGGCCTGCATGCCGGCCAGCTTTTCGGGCCGCAACCGCGCCACCGCGGTGACGAAGCCCGCCAACTCGTCGCAGGCGTAGAGCGTCTTGTCGAGCCGCGACACTCGCGGGCAATCGGTCAAATAATCGGCGTGCGACTTGATGGCGTAAATCACGTCGGCCGGATAGCCCCGTTCCGCCAGAATCGCGGCCCCTTTCAGCGGATGATCGGGCGGATTGGGCCAGCGCTCGTAGTCGAAATCGTGCAACAGGCCGACCAGGCCCCATTTTTCCTCGTCTTCGCCGAAGCGCCGCGCGTAGGCCCGCACCGCCGCTTCCACCGCCAGCATGTGCTTTCGCAGGCTGTCGCTCGCCGTATATTCACAAACCAACGCCCAGGCAGCTTCACGATTCATGTGGTCACCTCCGCTAGAAATGTATCGTTTGTGGCGGCGCTTGGCGAGCGGCAGGATGGCGGGCCGGGTGGAGGAGATTACAATGTGCGGAGGGTTCGGGGTTCGGGGTTCAGGGTTCAGGGTTCAGGGTTCAGGGTTCAGGGTTCAGGGTTCAGGGTTCAGGGTTCAGGGTTCAGGAAATTGCAAATTGCAAATTGCCCAACGCCTATCGCCTAACGTCCGACTTCGCGCAAACACACAATGCATCCCATCCATCGCCGCCGGCTACTGCTCGCTCTGACCTGCCTTTTTCTCTTCTCCGGCAGGGCTTGGGCCGATGAGCCGCCTTCGGGCCTGCATCGCTACCTGTATGTGGTCTGCCCCGGCATCCGCGACGACCCGCAGTTCGGCGGGGCGGGCATTCTCGTTTTCGATATCGACCACGGCCACAAGTTCGTCAAGCGGACCGAAACGCCCGCCAGCCGCGAACCCAAGCCCGACAACATCAAGGGCGTTTGCGCCAGCGCGGCCACCGGCAAGCTCTACTTCACCACGCGCTCGAAGCTCTACTGCCTCGATCTGACCAGTGAAGCGACGCTCTGGGAAACCGCGCCGCCCAATGGCACCGACCGCATGTCGATCACACCCGACGGAAAAACGCTTTACGTGCCGTCGTTCGAGAAAGACACCTGGAACGTGATCGATGCCGCCGCCGGCAAGCCGATCGCAGCGGTGGAAACCCGCAGCGGTGCCCACAACACGGTGGTCAGCCGCGACGGCCAGCGGATGTATCTTGGCGGCCTGAAGTCGCCGATTTTGTTCGTGGCCGACACGGCGACGCACAGCATCGTCCAGCAGGTCGGTCCGTTCGCCGGCGCCATTCGGCCGTTCACCGTCAACGGCAACCGCAGCAGGGCGTACATCTGCGTCAACGGCCTGCTCGGTTTCGAAATCGGAGACCTGACTTCGGGCAACAAGCTGCACCGCGTCGAGGTGGCCGGCTTTGCGACGGGGCCGGTCAAGCGGCACGGCTGCCCCAGCCACGGCATCGGCCTCACGCCCGATGAGAAAGAGGTCTGGGTGGTCGATGCCTTCAACCAACGGGTCCACGTTTTCGACAACACGGTCGAGCCGCCCAAGCAAACCGTCAGCGTGGCCCTGCGCGAACAACCGGGCTGGGTCACGTTCAGTCTCGACGGCAAGTTTGCCTATCCCTCGACGGGCGAGGTGATCGATACGGCGAGCAAGCGAATTCTGACGGCCCTGGCCGATGAGCAAGGCCGCCAGGTCCACAGCGAGAAGATGATGGAAATCGACTTCCGCGACGGCAAACCGGTGGCCACGGGCGACCAGTTCGGCGTCGGTCGCGTGACGGCCACCGCTCACAGGTAACCCCACCTTTGGCCAACTGACAGATTCTGTCAGTTGATCGGGTGTCCCCGTCCCGCCGGCAAGCCGAGCGAAGATCGGCGGGCATTGGTAAAGCGCTCGCGGGCCGTTTTCTTTTTGCCGTCATGCGACACGCGTGTCGCCTCGGCGCGTGCCGCCGGAGGCGAACGGGCCGCAGGCACTTTGGCTGCGCGCAGCCA